>CAMURE010000035.1 GCA_947097375.1 uncultured Candidatus Saccharibacteria bacterium | reverse complement strand
GATTGACTCGCGGAAGGCCACTTGCTGCTCACCTATGTTCGCTTCAATCTTGATCTCACGCTTCATGCGGTCGATCAAGATATCTAGGTGCAACTCACCCATGCCAGACATGATAGTCTGACCAGTCTCTTCGTCAGTGTGAATGCGGAAAGTTGGATCCTCTTCAGCCAAACGCTGCAAGGCGAGTGCCATCTTCTCCTGGTCAGCCTTTGACTTTGGCTCAACGGCGATAGATACTGGCGGTTCTGGGAATTCAATTGATTCCAAAGCAATTGGATGCGCTGGGTCAGTCAAGGTGTTACCGGTACCAGTGTTTTTCAGACCAACCACCGCAGCGATGTCACCAGCACCAATCTTGTCGATATCCTCGCGCTTGTCAGCGTGCATTCGCACGATACGGCCAATGCGTTCCTTCTCACCTGTCGTGGTATTTAGCACGTAGCTACCCGAGCTCAACACGCCCGAATAGACGCGGATAAAGATCAATTTACCGACAAATGGGTCAGTCGCAATCTTAAACGCCAGCGCACTCATCGGCTCCTTCTCATCTGGCTTGCGGCTCACTTCGTCGCCGGTCTTTGGATTTTTACCCCAAATTTCGTCGACGTCCAGTGGGCTTGGCAGGTAGTCAACCATCAGGTCAAGCACCTTCTCAACGATAACGCCGCGGCCGTCGCCACCAGTCACCAAGAAGAAGTCACCAGCCAACACACGCTTGCGCAAGGCAGATTTTAGCTCATCAATGGTAATCGCCTCTTCACCTTGGTCAAGGAACTTCATCATCAACTCGTCATCAGCTTCAACCGCATTTTCCACCAGCAGACTGCGGGCATTTTTACATTTCTCCAGCATATCAGCCGGAATCTCGCCCTGCACCAGCTCATGATCAGCATAGTCAGTGTAGGTATACGCTTTCATGTCGATGAGGTCAACCACACCATTGATGGTCTTTTCAAAACCAATTGGGATGTGAACAGGAAATGCCTGCTTACTCAAACGGTTGTGAATTGATTCCAGAGATTTCCAGAAATCACCACCAGTTTGGTTAATCTTGTTGATGAAACAGATACGTGGCACGCCGTATTTGTTAGCCTGACGCCACACCGTTTCAGACTGCGCCTCAACACCCATCTTGCCATCAAACACAGTAACAGCGCCGTCGAGCACGCGGAGTGAACGCTCCACTTCAGCAGTAAAGTCGATGTGCCCCGGCGTGTCGATAATATTAATCTTGTGACCCTTCCAGAAGCAAGTCACCGCTGCCGAGGTGATGGTGATACCGCGCTCTTTTTCCTGCGCCATCCAGTCGGTGGTGGCGCCGTCGCCGTCGCCCTTCACCACACCGATCTTGTGGGTTAAACCAGTGCGGTACAAAATACCCTCAGTTGTCGTCGTTTTACCGGCGTCAATATGGGCAATAATACCGATATTTCTAAAGTTTTGTAATGGAACGTTTGCCGCCATTCTTCTTTCCTTTGTTAAAAATGGTTATTGTTCGAGATTCTCCGGAGCTATTTTTACGCACCAAAAAACTACGCTTGAGCTGTATTATAGCAGACGATCAGCATTTTGTGAATGAGCCCTGTCTTACCGCGGAATTTGACTACGACCTGATTGGATCCATTGTATTCCCTTGGCTACAAGCAGGTAATCTCTATTTTGAGTATCAGACCGACCAAGGAGTGTTGCACGCACCATCATTACCAAAGAATTGTAGCCCCTGGGGTCAGTGACAGCCTCTAGGGAGACAGACTGTACGTGCATCGCGCCCTTCGCCTCTAACCCGACCCACTCCTCATTGCGAAAAGCAGGGCCCATATATGTAACGTCATACGGCATATATGGATCAAGTGAAGCCAGTACCTTGCAGTGAATGTTTATCGCCTTAATCACTCGGTCGAGGTCTCTATTTGACAATCGCCTAAAAGAAATTTCATTAATCGGAACATCTGCTAGCTCCTTGATCATCCGAGCTGAGTCGATACAGTTATTGTTTGGATCAACTGGCCGTATATTATTCAGATAGTCCAGAACCTCGGGCGTGTACAGCTGTAAAATAGCTTTGGCCTGTTCAATATCCATCAGCTGCGGAAATTGAATAAGGACATCTAGCGGAACAATATATTGCGTCGTGGTATCCCCTGGTGCTACACCAAGACCACCAAGTACAATTTCTGGATCAGATTTATTCGCGACAATCAGACAACCGGCACACTGGAGTTCATGATCTTCAATATATACGTACTCTTTTCCGTTTTTAGTGTATTGTTGCACCCATCCGCTTACCGTCATCAGCTGGCCTATAAACCCAGCAAATAGTTCTCGGTTAATCTGTGCAGTAGCTTCTGGATACTGATTAGGATTGAGCTTTTGAATGTCGGCCGTTCGTTCTCGAGCTAAGCGGAGAATAGTAGCAACTTGCTGATTGAAAACAGCCTCATTGAGTAACGCAAGATTCTCGGGCAGTGGAGCGGCAGACGGGCTAGACTCAGTCATCATCTCTTAATCATACGGCGTAAAAGCCAACTGACGCAACCATAACCGTAAAACGACGATCCACTCTTAGCGATAATTCACAAACTGTAGCGGCGTGTCATAATCATTTTCACGCATCAGGCTAATGACTTTCTGCAACTCGTCTTTCGATGCGGAAGTGACGCGAACAAGGTCGCCTTGGATTTGTGGCTTAGCTTTGGGCGCGTTAGCGCGAATGTCGGCAGCGATGCGCTTGGCGGTCGGCTGGTCAAGGCCTTGCTTAAAGGGAATTTCCCACGTGGTTTTGAGATTTGAGGTGACTTTTTCTTTGGTGAGATCGAGGACTTTGCTCGACTGACCCCGAGCCGCCAGTTTCTTGCGCACGATATCCAGCACCGCATCAACCTGCCAGTCGTTATCACCCGTGAGCTTGAGGCCCTTTTTATCATCCAGCCAGTCAATCCCAGCATTCGTCCCCTTAAAGTCGTACCGTCCTTGGATTTCTTTTTCTGCCTGCATGAATACATTATTTAGCTCGGCTTTGTCAATTTCTGACACGATGTCAAATGAAAAACTTGCCATAATAACCTCCTCTTAGTTAGTTTTATCAGGTGGCCCCTGGAAACGTGGTTGTTGATAGGGTTGCGGTGATTGCTGCTGTGGTATTTGAGGTGACGCCGGTGCGGGCATTGGAGGCATTGGGGTTTGTACTTGTTGCATTGATGACTGCGACCACGGAGCTGGTGTAATAACCGGCTGCGGTGTAGCTGGAGTAGTTGGCGGATGAGCAGCTGGCATCGGTATGGTTGATACCGACGGGGGTGCGGCTGGCTGTTGTAGGTATTGCTGGGGAGGTGCTGCAGGCGAGACTGGTGTCGAAGAAGAAGCTTGTGATTGAGACTGCTGCGGTGCCCACGAGGTACTCGGTTGCTGCGGGGGCATTACAGGATTGACTGGATATGGGGTTGGTGATGCTGTATGCGATATCTTGGAGTTCTTCTGACGGCTACGTACAATGACTACGGCCGTGATAACCCCAGCTATACAAAGAACAATGACTATAACAGTAACGACAACCACAGCGGTCAGTGCCGAGCTGTTGCTGCTCTTTGTCAATGGCGGTATGCGTAAATCACCACCACCGATACCCTGGTCTCCATCATCGATAGTGCTCGGCCGTTCATCAGTCTGGTCTGTCTCGTCACGCGGCTGTTTCTCAGCCGTCTCCAGAAACTTCTTAACAATATAATTATTTGGGTATTTACTGTTAAGCTCAGTAAATGACTCGGCAGCGCGTTTATATCGCCCGGCAACAAAGTTATCGAGTCCTTTTTGCCAAAGTTGCGCTAACTCACCGCTAGTATCAATCCTCACTCGATTCTTCTCAGCCATCGCATGGATGTCTTTTCCATCACGAGCGATGCCGCGGCCAAAACAATCACCATCGTCTCGATCTGGGCATCCAGCGCCGTACGTATTCAGACCGACCTGCTCGCCACGCTTGTTAAATGCTGGCCCACCACTGTTGCCCGAAGCAATCTGCGTCGACATAACCATTAATTTATGACCGCCAGCATCATACATTTCTCCTGTGGCATGACCGTATGTCACAGTTGGTACAGTACGCTGTTTTGTAGTATGAGGACCGCCATCGACAACTGCAGGGTATCCTATGGCAGTCATAGCATCGCCTTTCTGAACAGCATTCAATGATGACATTTTTTGGATTGTTGGAAATGTACCGTCCATTTTGAGCAGTGCTACATCAGTATAGGTTGATCGTACACTTAACGAATCTTCTGGCCCAACCTCTTGGTCAACCAGCTTGGCGGCCTTGTTTGTGGCAGTCTTTGTCCACCCTCTGTCTTTTAGGCGAATTGGTTCATCCGAAGTCTGGACAACATAATCAGTTCGATCATTAGCAATGCCAACACCCCCCTTCGCGGCTAACTCGAGATAACCGCTAAGCTTTTCGATAACTTCCTTATCACTCCGACTACTTTCATTGATAAGGGCACGCAATTCCTCCCTCGTGGTGTAGCCAGCACCGACTACGAACTGGTAGTAGGCGTCCCACTCGCTCTGATTACGCGGCCAAGCATGTCGTGCCAGGTCTTTATCAGCCATTTTCGTAACATGACCATTCGTTGCAACCAAACCATCTCCCGAAACAATGGAGCCGCTACCTATTCCAAACATACAGGTATTCGCCAGCGTTAGTGTGTATCCGTTGGCTCGAAATGTCAGATCAGCGCAGCGGCCAGCGCCGATTCGAACGGTTGCTAATTGGTTTCTAGCAACCACATTAACCATAATATCATCGCTAATTGAGTCACGAATATTTGCCGTATCGGTCGGTGCTTTGGCTTCCGCCAGCTGAGCAAATGAACGATGCTTCGTCAGCGCATCGTTATTTGGTGGTGTATACGTGGTGGCCGCAATGACGCCTTGCCACATAGACAGTTCGTCTTTATTATGACCTTGGATATCGTAAACTGATAGCCAGTATGGTCGATCGTTCTGCACAGTTAGGTAATAATACGAGTGCCGCAGTGTCATGAACTGACCATTAAGCACCTTGGTGCGATGAGCCACTTTGAGTTCTCGATATTCCTTGCCACTGATATTGACCGTACGCTCAGTGATTTCATCATTAGGGTTTGCACTAGTGAGTGACTTACGCTTCTCAATAGTAAGTACGTCAAGATTGCTCTTATTCTTGTATTCTTCGATGGTATCTTTTTGGCCAAAATAATTTTTATTACGATTAGCAACAATGGTGAAATATGAACGCGTCTTTAGTAGCTGATTCTGGTTGTCAGTGGTTAATAGGGGTTGACTCTTGAGACGAAGAGTAATGATGCCATAGCCGCGCTTTTCTTTGAGCTCATCGCCAGAATACGTCTTACCCTGAAATGACCCCGGAGCACTATCGCGATTCTGAACGATACCCTCAGCATCCATTTGTGCTGGATCGTATGGCACGGTAAATCCAAAGTCAGAACTAACCTGCCGTCGTTTCGTTTGCTGGGAATTTTGCATGAGAAGCTCAATAATTTTTTTGCGACCATTTGGTGATTGTTTGGGCTTGTTGAGCATCATCACCGTCACCACACCAGCGATCAGCAGGACAGCGATCAATATGATAATGATCAATAGTTTGAGGCGATTTGGATGTTTTGATGACGGGATTTGTTTCTTCATGAGGTCATTATAACAGGATTACCCCATCCGTGCGAATGGGGTAAGGTCACTGCTTATGCTACGCCAGATTAACTGCGAGCAAAGTGTGCAAAGGCGCGGTTGGCTTCGGCCATCTTGTGGGTGTCTTCCTTCTTCTTGAAGG
>CAMURE010000034.1 GCA_947097375.1 uncultured Candidatus Saccharibacteria bacterium | reverse complement strand
ATCATTCGGCGATGAGCTAACCCCTGAATGATGCTTGTGTTCTATTTGGTATATGCTATATTATTAGTATAACCATAAACAAAAAGGGGACGGGGGTATGGATCCAATACATATTACATCGGAAATCGGGAAATTAAAAGTAGTTGTCTTGCATCGGCCAGGTGAGGAGTTGGAAAATTTGACTCCGGATTATCTGACCGACCTTTTATTTGACGACATCCCGTATCTGGAAGTTGCTCAAAAAGAGCATGATGCATTTGCTCAAGTTCTGCGCGATCACGGTGTCGAGGTACTATATCTTGATCAGTTGGTAACCGAAGCGTTGAGTACTGAGCAGTTGCGCGAGCAGTTTGTTGATGAGATGTTGGCGGCCTCCAAGCAAGGCTCGCGCCGCGTCACCAAAGTGCTGCGCCAATTCCTGCTGGACCTACCAACGAACGCGATGGTGCGTAAAATTATGGCCGGTGTGCGCAAGGACGAGATTACGCTGCCGCCAGATCAGCACCAGCAGCTACACAATATGATCGAGAAAAATCATTATCCATTCTACCTCGATCCGATGCCGAACTTGTACTTTACGCGTGACCCGGCTGCAACCATTGGTCATGGTCTGACGATTAATAAGATGCACTGGCCGGCCCGCCGCCGCGAATCGCTGTTCATGCGCTATATCATTGACCATCATCCCCGGTTTGCTAATAAGAATGTGCCGGTGTGGTATGATCGTCACGAAAAATTCTCAATTGAAGGTGGCGATGAGCTAGTGTTGAGCAGTGAAGTGATGGCCATCGGCGTATCGGAGCGCACCACGGCTGAGGCAATTGAAAAGATGGCAACCAAGCTGTTTGCTGGTTCCAACTTTAAGAAAGTCGTTGCTATGGAGATTCCGAAGTCGCACGCCTTTATGCACCTGGATACGGTGTTTACTATGATTGATCGGGACAAGTTTACTATTCATCCGGAGATTCGCGATCGCGGCGGTAAGATGAATTGTTTCGTATTGGAAAAGGTTGAGGGTCAGCCATTCCCGCGCATTACGCACGAGACGGATCTCGAACATGTCTTGCGAGTAGCCTTGGGTCTGCCGAGCGTTACCTTGATCGAATGTGGCGGCGGCGATCCGATCGCAGCGGCCCGTGAGCAGTGGAACGACGGCTCCAACACCTTGGCAATTGCGCCGGGTGTAGTGGTGACGTATGATCGCAACTATGTCACGAACCAAAAACTACGCGAACATGGTGTTGAAGTTATAGAAGTCAGCGGAGCTGAGCTTGGTCGCGGCCGTGGTGGTCCGCGCTGTATGAGCATGCCGCTAGTAAGGGAGGATGTATAAATGGCACAAAGTTTGAAAGGGCGATCATTTTTGACGCTGGGTGATTTTACGGCCAGTGACATTCGATTGCTACTAACGACGGCGAATGAGTATAAGCGGATGAAGTACGCTGGTACGCCGCATCGGATTCATGAGGGCAAGAATATTGCATTGTTGTTTGAAAAAACCTCGACACGGACGCGCTGCGCCTTTACGGTGGCAGCCAATGATCTCGGTATTGCACCAGAGTATCTCGGTAAAGACGATATTCAGCTTGGCAAGAAAGAGACGGTTGAGGACACCGCCAAGGTGCTGGGTCGAATGTTTGATGGTATTGAGTTTCGTGGGTTTGCGCATAAGACCGTAGAAGATTTGGCGAAGCACGCTGGCGTGCCGGTGTGGAACGGATTGACTGATAAGTTCCATCCAACGCAGATTCTAGCTGACTTTATGACCATCGAGGAGCATCTCGGCAAGCTACGCGGTGTCAAGCTAGTGTTTGTTGGCGATGGTCGCAACAACATGGCCAATAGTTTGCTGCTTGGCTCGGCCATCATGGGGCTGGACTTCCGGATCTTGGCGCCGCGTGAGCTGTTCCCCGAAGAGGGTCTCGTCCATCGTGCGCACGAACTGGCACATCAGAGTCATGGGCGGATTACTATCACTGATAATTTTGAGGAGGCTCTGCGTGGTGCCGATGTCATTTACACTGATGTTTGGGTGTCGATGGGTGAGGAGGATAAATTCGCTGAGCGCATCAACCAGCTGCGCCACTTCCAGGTTAATCGCGATATGCTGAACCTCACTGGCAATCCTCAAGTTAAATTTATGCACTGCTTGCCGGCCTTTCATGATGCACTGACTACTACTGGCCAGCATGTCAGGGATGAGTTTGGATTAGAGGCGATGGAAGTAACGGATGACGTCTTCCGCTCATCCAGTTCGATCGTCTTTGATCAAGCGGAAAATCGTATGCATACCATCAAGGCGGTTATCGCTTTGACGCTGTAAATGTCGTAATACAGGAGTAAAGGAGGCTCCGGACATGGTAGAAAAAATGAAAAAAATTAAGAAAAAGCTGCGCTCACCATCAGCGTTTACCGTGCTTTTCGTCGTTATCGCTATGATGGCAGCTTTGACGTGGATTATCCCGTCTGGTGTATACGACACAAAACCAGATCCAAGTGATGCGGAAAAGACAGTGCGCATCGCTGGTACGTACAAACAGACTGATAAAGTCACTACCAAAAAAGCCGATGATGGCACTGAGACAACCACTGATTCCCGCCAAGGTTTGTGGGATGCAGCACTTGCGCCAATCAAGGGTATGAGTGAAAAGCTTGATGTTATCGTCTTCGTGTTAATCCTTGGTGGCTTCCTCGGGGTGACGATGAAGACTGGCGCGCTGGATGCGACACTTGGTGCCATGCTACGCAAGATGCAGGGTAAGGAGAAGTGGCTCATTCCGATTCTCATGGTATTCTTCGCCGTTGGTGGTACTACCTATGGTATGCAGGAAGAGGCGGTGGCCTTTTACGCGCTGGTGGTGCCGATCATGATGGCAGCTGGCTATAACGCCATGACTGCTGTGATGGTGATCGTGCTCGGTGGTGGCGTTGGTGTGCTTGGCTCAACCCTGAACCCATTTTCAACCGGTATCGCCGCCAAGTCAGCCGAAGTGCCACTCGGTAATGTGTTGGGTCTCCAATCAATAATTTTACTGCTCTGTTTGATTGCGGCTATCGTGTTTACCATGCGATATGCCTCAAAGGTAAAAGCTGGTAAGTATAAAGATGATGTTCGCTACAAGCCAGCCACCACCGCACTTGATATGAGCAACGTGCCAGAGTTTACTGGTCTACGCAAGGCAGTGATGGCGGTCTTTGGCATCACCTTCCTGCTGATGATCATCTCGCTTATCCCGTGGGGCAACTGGGGGATTACGCTGTTTGCCGATATCCATAAATGGTTCATGGAGCTACCGGTCGTCGGTGCTATCTTGGGTCTTGATCATGTCTTGCCATTTGGTGAATGGTACTTCAACGAGATTTCGACCCTATTCCTACTATCAACCTTAGTCATTGCAGCGATCTATTATCGCCAATTCAAGAAAGAAGAAGTCTTTGTTGTTGACACCTTCCTCAAGGGTACAGCTGACCTACTTAGCGTGGCATTGATCATCGCAGTGGCGGCTGGTGTCGGCGTGGTGATGCAGAATGGTGCCATCCAAGACACCATTATCAGCTGGGGCGAATCTGCCCTGAAGGGTGCGGGTAGCTTTGTTGGTATTCTCGCCTATATCTTCTACTTGCCGATGAGCTTCATCATTCCATCGTCATCAGGTCTAGCGGCAGCAACCATGCCAGTCATTGCGCCAGTAGCCGACCTGGTCGGCTCAAGCAAGGAGATTATCGTTGTCGCATTTGCAACAGCATCGGGTCTATTGAATATGATGGCGCCAACCATTGCTTCGTTGATGGGTGGCTTGGCTCTAGCCGGCGTATCATACCGCGCATGGTTGAAACGTTCGATACCAATTATGGTGGTCTTTGCGATCATTAGCCTCGTAGCTATCACGGTATACGGAGCTATCGCCTAATGAGTCAGCAGCGAACCATTGTCGTCGCGCTTGGAGGCAACGCTCTGCAAAAGCAGGGCGAGGCCTCATCTCAGGCGCAGCAGCGAGTGGCCGACGAAACCATCGCCCAGCTCCTGCCGCTGATTCAAGCTGGCCACCGTGTAGCCATTGTCCACGGCAATGGCCCGCAGGTCGGTAACATCGTCCTACATGAGGAGGCAATTAACACTGAGGCGGTGCCGAGCTTACCGCTGGAGGATTCTGGTGCGATGAGTCAGGGGCTGATCGGCTTTTGGCTGCAGCAGGCAATTCATGATGCATTGGCAACTCGTGGCGTTCATGATAAGTATGCAGTAAGTGTTGTTACCCAGGTGGTCGTTGATCAGGCTGATCCAGCATTTCAAGATCCGACTAAGCCGATCGGGCCATTCTATTCAGAAGAAGAGGCCAAGAAAGTGCAGGCCGAACGCGGCTATACGGTGCGCGAGGATTCGGGCCGTGGTTGGCGGCGCGTCGTGCCATCGCCAAAGCCTCAGGAAATTATCGAAGCTCCTGTCATCAAGGCGCTGGTTGATGCCGGCGTGTTGGTGGTCTCGACTGGCGGCGGCGGCATTCCGGTGCTGCGTGATGCATCGGGCCAATTGAGCGGCGTGGCCGCGGTGATCGACAAGGACTTTGGGGCAGCTAAGCTAGCGGATATGCTCGGAGCTGACACGTTACTAATCCTGACGTCGGTTGATGCGGCCAAGATCAACTTTGGTCAGCCGACGGAGCAGGCGCTTGGCGAGGTGTCAGTCGAAGAATTGCAGCAGCATATTGATGCTGGGCAGTTTGCGGCTGGTTCAATGCTACCAAAAACTCAGGCGGCACTGAGTTTTGTGGCCGGTGCTTCGGGGCGCACAGCGATCATTACCTCGCTGGAAAAAACTGCTGATGCCATTAATGGTGTCGCTGGTACGCGCATTAAGAGTTAGTTCTCATACTAACACTCAAAACCACCAGTCGGATCGCTTGACTGGTGGTTTTTTGATGACGATCCCCGTAGGCTTAGTGCCGTCTAACCGGTACCAAAATATTTCAAATGAGCTATACTGGGAACATGATAGAATACCTGCATTCAACAGGCGAGGCGACCATACCGATTCAGACGTTGCATAGTGGCAGTTGGCTACGCTGCGAGCGACCAACCGAAGAGGAGGTGTCCGAGTTGCTGACGCTGGGGATGGACGAGGATATGATTAGTGACGCGCTCGACCCGCACGAGGTACCGCGTATTGAGTTTGATGATGAGTGGACGTACTTGATCGCCCGGCTACCGGATACCGACGATGATTTTAATGATTTTACCACACCAATTTTGTTTGGCATTCACAAGGAGTATGTGGTGACATTGTCGCGCGATAGTCTGGGCCGGCTGTGGCAGCCGTTTATCGATAAGACACGGGTGCGGACATCGCGGCGGATTGAACTGGTCGTGGCGATGATTGAGGCGGTGTCAAGTCAGTACCAGCGGCGGGTGGCGACCATCAATCGCCAAATGCGGGCGGCGACTGACGATATTCACACCTTGCGGGCGCGCGATATCGTCACCTTGACCGAGTATGAGCGCAAATTAAATGATTACCTTGATGCACTCATCCCGATGAACTGGGCGATTGAGCGGTTGATTGCTAATCGCAGCTTGCGACTCAAGGACGATGACAAGGATGATGTCGAAGATATTTCCATTGACCTTGAACAGGTGATTAGTCGGTGTAAATCGCTACTCCGGACTATCACTAACGTGCGTGATAGCTACCGGGCGGTGATGGACACTCGGCTGAATGAAACGATTCGGTTGCTGACGGTGATCACGGTGGCGCTGACTATCCCGACCATGGTAGCCGGGCTGTATGGTATGAATGTGCCCTTGCCGGCCGCGGAAAGTTCAGTGACCTTTTGGGTGGTTATTGGTGGTAGTGCGCTGGCAGCACTGGCGATTGGCTATTATTTCTTGAAGCGGCGCTGAAACCTCGG
>CAMURE010000033.1 GCA_947097375.1 uncultured Candidatus Saccharibacteria bacterium | reverse complement strand
CAAAATCCTTGCGCCTGCGCAAACGCTACCTTGATGCCAATGAGCGAAAGCGCGCGGCTAGGCAATAGCTGAAAGTAACCTTCATCAGACCACCCAGTCGCCAGGCCACCTGATCCAATCAAAAACCGCCCCGATACTGGAGCGGTTTTTCTTTAGCACTGCTTATCTTAATTGACCAACGTTTCCTTAACACGTTTTGACATAATAAAGTAAAGTGCGATTAGGGCATGTATCACAATCGAGACGACGATGCCAGCAATTAGTAGCGGTATGGAATTCGAAACCGTACTCGAGAGGCTATCACCATAGAGTGAGTATGATCGATCAATTGTACTTGCAACATCACCAGCGACGGCGTAGGCTATGATACTACTAATGATCGTGAACACCGTCGAAATACCGAGAGTAATTAGTGTTATCAGTTTACCGAGGCGCTTACGCATTGCGATCATCACAATGCTGGTGATATAGCCGCCAGCCAATACTGGCGAAAAGATCAGACCAACGACGCCAGTGGCAGTTGCTAGAATCATCATCGAAGCAAAGAAGCTCCAGATATAACCGATAGCAGCAAGGCCGAAACAAATTAAGAAAAAGATTAACCAGCCGGAAACTCCTTGGAGTGATTGTTGCATCATAACATATTGCACTGGTTGCTGTGGCTGAGCATATTGTGGTTGTTGCATCATTGGCTGAGCCGGCGCAGCAGGCTGCATTGGTTGCTGTACTTGTGGTTGCATTGGTTGTGGCTGCTGGGGCTGTACTGGCTGCTGCATATATGGTTGCTGTGGCTGAGCATACTGATCATACGGTTGCGGCTGTGGCTGCACTGGCTGCTGTGGCTGAGCATATTGTGGTTGTTGCATCATTGGCTGAGCCGGCGCAGCAGGCTGCATTGGTTGCTGTACTTGTGGTTGCATTGGTTGTGGCTGCTGGGGCATGGGCGGCGTCGGTGATTCTGCTAGTGTTTTAGTTGTTTTCTTGGTTGCCATTGGTAGATACCTCCTGTATTATGCGTTGTTACTATGGATTATACCATAATAACAGGCTATACTTGAGCATATGCTTCCCAAAAAAACCACAACGATTATCAAGCGTACGCTCGCACGCACCGCCCAACGTATTGCGCCGATCGACCGCAAAGATCCTGACGAAAAGCTCGGACAGTTATTTCATGAAGTGCAGTCGCACCGCGTGTTCGCTGATGGTAAAACCTTCGTTGATCTTGTGCCACGAAAGCGAGCCGCACGTATCCTCCAAGAGTATCGCCTCGCCCAGCGCGACCCTAATTTCCGGCTGGATGAATTTGTGAAGCTGCATTTTTATGAATTTGAATCACCGATCAAAAAGGTAAGCTTTGTCCAGGCTGACTCTGCCAGGCAGCACGTCACCAGCCTTTGGCCACTACTCATCCGTCACGCCCACAAGTCGAAAGGTTCGCTGATCGCTCTGCCGCACGACTACGTGGTGCCGGGTGGTCGGTTTGCTGAGCAATTTTATTGGGACACGTATTTTATCATGCTGGGTCTGGCGGCGGATAACAAGTGGAAGCTGATTGACGGCATGATGAAAAATTATGTGTACATGATTCAGCGCTTTGGCTTCATCCCGACTGCTAACCGGACATATTTTCTCAGTCGCAGCCAGCCGCCGTTTTTCGCAGCGATGGTCAAGCTGCTCGCCAGTAAGCCCGGTCGGCGCGCCCCGAGCCTGACCTACCTCGAGTATTTTCCGTCACTGCTCGCCGAATATAAATTCTGGATGAAGGGCCAGCGCAAGCTTTCAAGCATCGATTTTACAGCCACCAACCGTGTCGTCGCCATGCCTGACGGTCAGGTACTCAATCGTTATTACGACGACAAGGCCACACCACGCCCGGAAAGTCGCCGCGAAGATATTGAGACTGCTCGGAACAGCCGCTCCGCCAACAAGGCCAAGGTCTATCTCGACCTGCGGGCTGGGGCTGAGAGTGGCTGGGACTTTAGCTCGCGCTGGTTTGATGATCCGCACGACATCGAGACAATTATGACGACCGATATTGTACCGGTTGACCTGAACTGTTTGTTGTATGAACTCGAGATGACGATCGCGCATTGTTATGGCGTACTGCGTCAGGCACCGCTCAAGAAACGCTTCATCCGCCTGGCCGAGCGCCGCGCCGAGAGTATCCGCCAGTACTGCTGGAACGAAGCGACCGGCTTTTTCTATGATTATAATTTCCGCACTGGTCGACAGATGCCACACGCGACGCTGGCTGGCGTCTTCCCGCTTTACAATGGCGTCGCCACCAAGAAACAAGCCGAGCACGTGGCTGAAATGTTACAACGCGAGTTTTTGCGCGATGGCGGGCTTCGGATGACGCTGGTTGACAATGGTCAGCAATGGGACGCGCCAAACGGCTGGGCGCCACTGCAATGGGTGGCGGTTTGTGGCTTGAGGCGGTACGGACTTGATGAATTAGCGGAAGAAATCAGGACACGGTGGCTGGCTTCCACCGAGCGCGTCTTTGCTGACAAGGGCAAGATGATCGAGAAATATGACGTTGACAGCGAGTCACGCATTGGCGGCGGTGGCGAATATCCGTTGCAAGATGGCTTTGGCTGGACTAACGGCGTGTACGCGGCACTGTACGATCGGTTTGATGAGCGCTGCCCAAAGTAGGCTAATTCTTGGTTGGACGCGGAATGTCTTCTGGGAGAAATCCCTTTTCATGCTGAAAACCAGCCTGCCATTTATAATCTTTACCGTAGCCCAGATCCTTCATCAGCTTGGTGGCGGCATTGCGAAGATGCAGCGGCACGGGCGAATTCGGATAGTTGTGCGCCAGAGCGAAAGCCTCATTCATCAAATCAGTAATCTCGCGCGACTTCTGGCTGCGCGCCAGGGTGATAGCGCAGTGGAATAAATTATATTTGGCTTCAGGCAGCCCAACGCGCTCCACCGCCTCAAAGGTGGCAACTGCCAGGCTCAGCGCGCCGTTACCCGCCAGCCCAATGTCCTCTGAGGCAAAGATGACCATCCGCCGCGCGATAAACTTCGGGTCTTCGCCAGCGTCAATCATCCGCGCCAAATAATACGCCGCAGCCGTCGCGTCGCTGCCGCGCAGTGATTTGATAAACGCCGAGATGATGTCATAATGCGCATCGCCCTTTTTGTCATAGCCCGGCAGTCGCCGCTGGGCCGCTGCCTTGACAACCTCTGGCGTGACTTTTTCACCAAAGCTCAGCGCCAACTCTAAATTACCCAAGGCCACCCGCGCGTCGCCGTCCGCCAGTTCCGCTAGATAGTCCAGTGCTTTAGGCGACACCCGCTTGGTTTGTTTCAAAACTTTGAGCGCCCGTTTCAGCACTAGTACAATTTCATCTTTGGTCAATTGCTGGAGCACCAACACTCGCGTCCGGCTGAGTAGTGGCGTGATCACCTCAAAGCTCGGATTCTCGGTGGTCGCGCCAATCAAGGTGATCAGCCCGCTCTCGATATGTGGCAAAAACGCATCCTGCTGCGCCTTATTAAAGCGATGAATTTCATCAACAAATAGAATCGTCCTGAGACCCAAATTCCAATTCTGCCTGGCGTGTTCAATCACCCGTTCGACGTCTTTTTTGCCACTAGTTACCGCCGACAGCTCGACGAACTCCGCATTGACCTCGCGGGCAATAATCCGCGCCAAGGTCGTCTTGCCCGTGCCTGGTGGTCCCCACAAAATCAAACTGACCGGCTCAGCGCGCCTCACAATTTGACGCAGCAGCTCGCCCTCGCCCAGCAAATGGCTCTGCCCAATCACCTCATCCAATTTCTGCGGCCGCATCTGTTCGGCCAGGGGTTGTCGCCCGTCTATCACCACCTGGTATCCTCTCGCGGATGATACTGTGAAAAGCGCGAGAAGCAATCGGCCGGTCGCCGCCCGAGCGGCTTTGTCTGCAGACGTAACCCTCGATCAATCTGCTGAGCGCTTTCACAGACTATAGTAAACTCCGGCGACGCCACGTACTCTCGCCACGTCATCCCATCTAGCGGTGCACACTGATCAAGCATTGCAAGTGTCGTTTGATGTACGCTGTCTGCCTCTGATTGACCATCCTTGCGACGAGACCCACACTGCCCGGCTGCCGTCATTTCCGGCGGTAACGCACAGCCAGCCCAGTGTATAATCTGTGCCGCTGCTCCATTGACCAGACCAGCACCACCAGAACAGTGACTGGTCAGTCGCACAAGTGCCGCATGACGTTCCGCCTCATCAGTGGTGAGCGGTACGACTAGTGTACGACCGGCCTTAATCGCCATCTCATATGTCAATCGCTTTTGGTCGAGCTCACCGAACAGATTATCTAGCTGCCTGCTGCTATCCTTGATACTATCGACCAGTGGCGGCAGATTACCAACTGCCTCCCTAAGAAGCTCATGCTCGCGCCCACCATACTCACGCAATCGGACAGCCTGAGATATCCGCCACAACCCCCCTATCGCCACCGCTATACCACCAAAAAATGTCGCCTGCTGACCAGCTTCTGGTAACACATTATGCCACACTTCACCCGATAGGGCTGTCAACATGCCGGCGACTACACTAATATTACCGACAACCTCACGCCCACTGCACCCAGTCATTGCGTCACTACTACCGACGACCTCAGGTGACAGTGATCTATTTCTCCTATTTCTTTCATTCTCCGCCATCATCGTTTCATTATATCACGCCCAGAAATTCGCCTCGTCAGGGCATAGTGCGCTATACTGGTATAATGGATAGGTTACGCGTTCTCCTCATATTTGGCGGCGAGTCATCCGAGCACGAGGTCTCGATCAATTCCGCTACTAATGTGCTAGCGGCGCTGGACACAGCACGCTACGACATCAAACTATGCTACATCGACCGTACTGGTCAGTGGCGGCTCGTCGAGACGATCGAGGCACGCAATCAGCTGAGCCCGCGCCCAACGCCACAGCTCGGCCAGCGGTCGCTGCTCATCGACGGCGTTGACCCGCTGCCGATTGACGTGATAATTCCGGTGCTTCACGGCAAAAATGGTGAGGACGGCAGCGTACAGGGTCTGGCGCAGCTACTTCATATTCCCTATGTCGGCCCGAGTCTCCTTTCGGCGGCCGTCACCATGGACAAAGATATGACCAAGCGGCTGGCGCTCGGCGCTCACGTTCCGGTTGTACCGTGGCGAACGCTAGCGAATGATGCGCCGCGACCGACCTTTGCCGAGATAGCCGATGAGCTTGGTACGCCTGTTTTCATCAAGCCATCCCGCGCCGGCTCGTCCGTCGGTGTCAGCAAAGTCCACTCGGCCGAAACATTTACCGCCGCGCTTGATGAAGCCTTTCGCCACGACGACACCGTATTGATTGAACAAGCGATCACCGCCCGCGAGCTTGAGCTGGCTGTCCTCGGCCGCGGCACATCCGCCCGCGTCAGTATGCCTGGTGAGATTCTTCCTGGCGAAGAGTTTTATAGCTACGACGATAAGTACAGCACCGATAGCAACTCGCGTGTTGTTATCCCGGCAGACGTTGACGAGTCGGTAGCAACAGAACTGCAACGCCTCGCACTGGCCGCCTATCACGCGACTAGTGGACACGGTATGGCACGAGTTGACTTTTTCCTTGATCCGACGGGTCAGATTTTTCTCAACGAGATTAATAGCATCCCCGGCTTTACCAACATCAGTATGTATCCAAAGCTATGGGAAGCTTCGGGTCTCAGTCCACGGGCGCTGGTTGATGAGCTGATCCAGGAGGCGCTTGCCAGCCATTCTATACGTGGCGTATAATCTCCTTATAAATAGGAGGTCATATGGAAATAGCAGCAGTAATTTTAATCATCTTGGCTATTTATGTGCTGAGCGGCATTCGGGTAGTCAACCAATACCAGCGCGGCGTGGTGCTGACGCTCGGTAAGTTTACTGGCGTGCGCGAGCCGGGCCTAAGGGTTGTGATACCGATTTTTCAAACGATGATGATGGTTGACGTGCGCTCGACACCGATTGACGTGCCAAAACAAGAAGTCATCACCAA
>CAMURE010000032.1 GCA_947097375.1 uncultured Candidatus Saccharibacteria bacterium | reverse complement strand
CAACATCGCCCTTCAGGGGCATAAAATACGGCGTGTAATTTTTATTAAACAAAAACAGCTCTATCTGTAAATCGTTCTTCTTCGCGTCAGTTTGATTCGCCCACAAAAAAATATCAGTCGTTTCCCTCACTTCTTCCATTACTTTAGTATAGCAATTTTTATCAGATGTCGCCAGCTGTTATTTCGTCAATCTTTCGCCTTCACGCGCCCGGTTCGCCCACTGATCCGCCAGCTCATTCCCTTTGTCGCCTTCATGGCCGCGCACCCAGCGCAAATCTGCTTGAGAATTTGAATACAGCTCATATAGCTCACGCACGATGTCAAGATTTTTAATCTCACCACCCTTCTTTGTCCAGCCGCGCTGCTCCCAGCCCGGTGCCCACTTGGTCACCACATTGATCCAAAACTCGCTATCAGTGTAGATCACACACGGCGCACCGTCCGCATCCTGAAGCGCCGCGATCAGCGCTTTGCCCTCCATGCGGATGTTGGTCGTCTCGCCGTCCTCCGAGCCCAAAATCCACGGCTGAAGATCGCGAATGACTGCAAAGCCACCCGGGCCAGGATTGGGGCTAGCCGAACCGTCAGTGTAGTAAATTGTCATATCTTGATTATACATAGTTTGCCGAGACTAGGCGAGTTCATGACACAAGAAATGATATAAATCCTCCAGCAATGCATCACGCGCCGGAGTTGAACGCTCGTTTACCATCAGATCATGGCTAGCGTAGTCACGCCGCTGATGGATCTGCTTGAGCAGCCGAGACATCGTTTGAGCAATGAAATGTTTCTCCTTATCAGAGACTGGGCGTTGCCGCTCTAACTGACGAATATATTTATAAATAATGTGCGCCACTTCCCCCGTCCGCGAGCGCCGCCGTTCGTCCTTGGTGACAAACTGCACTTCGACCGGTACGCCCTTGTCTAGCTCTGGATGATCCATCAGGAAGGTCACTTTAGAAACCTGATATTTCTGGCCACGCTGCTTTACACTTTCATCATCTTGAATGGCAAACTCGCAGCGTCCTATATCAAACCCGTGTTGCCACATTTCCCAGCGCACGGCATTAACATAATCAACCGTACCCTGCACATATATTGCACTGGATTTGCTATTGGCCTTTTTCAGCTGAAACGCTGGGTTCATATCAATTCGCCGCTGTAAAAACTCCACGAAATCACGTGCCTGATCCTTGACCGTATCTGATATAACGGTCAGGCCGAGTACGTCCATCGGCGTATACTCCAGTTTGTCATTCTGGCGAGCTTCATGCACCTTGGCTGCCCACGACCCCACGGTTTTCAGGCGATATTTTCCCTCTACTTCCTTACCATTTTCTGCTAAGAAATCTCCAATGTGAACCGGCCGATTATGACACGATGCTTCGCTGCGCAAACCGACCACTGCTTCAGTCACAACTTCCTCAGTACCAAAAATTGTATTAACTAAATTGCGGACACCAACCTGGCGAATTGTCTCATACTGCTCACGGATATCCTCGACAAGCCCATGTTTACCCTGTCCCTCCAACCGAATGATATGCGCCTGTGAACGCAGGCTTGCTGCCAGCCCGTCAAATCCCATCACTTCACATAGCGGCGCAAAGAATGACTCTGCCTCCAAGACATCCTGCAGTTTAGCAGACTCACGTGATGATGACGGATAACGCATATTATCGAGTAGCTCACAGGCCTTGATGATCACCGCCTCGATATTGGTGTTATCCAGGAACTTAGCCATCTGCTCCACATCAACAAATGGCTCGATCTGCTGCCATGCTTCAGCCGGCACCGCACCTTCATAACGATCCGTGATAATCTCTCTGATGCTTTCAGAAATAGCATTAGCCACCTGTAGTCGGTGCTGGCCAGAAGCCTTTTCCGTCGCAATAAGGTCGGCTAGTAGTGACGCCATATATGAACCCTGCTCGCGCGTCATCCTAGTTTTAGGATTCGTAAATACATCGGCCAGAGCCAAGCCAGCAGCCTGTCGACGCTCCGGTGTACACTTCTGGCTATCTCTGTTATGAAAGCGGTCGACCACATCATGCAGCAGCACGGCATGAATCGCCTCGGGCGGTAGTTTCAAACCGGCAAACTCCTCCACCAGCTTCATCGTTCGCTCAGCATGCGCCGCCAAATCCTCTCGTTCATTCACGCCTTCACCCCTAAAATACTCCTCAAGTGCCAATTGAAAATGAGACTCGAGAGATGGGCGCTCAAGATCGATCTCAAATTTCTTTTGTAGCGTGCCCAGCTCTAGCTGCTCACTGCACGAAGAACATAATTCACTCATAATTCAGTTCGTTATCAAACTGGTCTATTATAACAGATAAATTAAATTTAGTCAATAAAATAGGTGCCGGCGTCAGGATACGCATTGTACTGTTTCAGCGACATGCTCTGGCAATACGCCCCCGTATCAAAGATCACTAGCTTATCGCCAATCTCTGCCCGAGCTAGTCGCCGCGATGCAAGATTCTCTGGGTTACTGGGTGCCGGTGTCAAGATATCGCCCGTCTCGCAGCAATGCCCCACCACAATGTACTCCCGCTGCTCCTCACTAGCTGACAACACCATCATCTCGTGCTGCGCACCATACATCCCCGGCCGAGTGATGTCATTCATGCCGGTATCAAGGCGCAAAAATGTGTGACCATCTGCACCAGTATCAACGATGTCCACTACCTCCGCAACCAGTACGCCAGCATGTGCCACCAGCCACGTTCCTGGCTCAACTTCTAAATGCAGTTGCCGCCCGGTTTCCTCGGCAAACTGAGCTAGTTTCTGAGAAAACACTTCGCAAATTGCTGCCATATCCGCCTCTTGCTCATCACCAAACCGATGCACTTTAAAGCCGCCGCCAATATCCAGAGTGGTTACCTCTGGCAGTCGCCGAACGAGCGCCAATGCCGCATCTATCGCCTCGCCCCACAACCGCGGATCAGCACCCGAACCGATGTGAATATGCAGCCGATCAATCGTTATGTCATGACGCCTCACTAGCTCCAGTGCCTGCTCGGTATAGGCATGCCACAAGCCAAAGCTGGAATTAACCCCACCGGTCATCGTCCGATTATTATGCCCCGAGCCCATGCCAGGATTGAGCCGCAGGCCGACCGTATTTGGGCGGTATGGACTGGCCGCAAACAGCTCTAATTGACGAAGCGACGTCGCCACGTAGCGCACGCCAGCCTGGAGCAGTTCATCAAGGTTGTGCGCCGGCTGCTGGCTGGAGAGGCTGATCGTTGGGCCGCTCACTCCCTGCTTGAGCAGCAACATCGCCTCGTAACTTGAGCTGGCATCAAATTGTAACCCCAGCTCATCAAACAGCCGTATAATTTCGGGGTGCGAATTTGCCTTGGCCGCGTAACGCACCGTCAAGCCGAACGGCACCTGGCACGCTAGCGCCCGCCGGGCCCGCTCCTTCAACATCCGCCTTGAATACACAAAGCTCGGCGTATCAAGCACTTTGGGCAGTTGATCAATTGGAAACTTCATACCTATCTACTATCTCAGGAATCTGGCCTAATGCTGTTGCCACTGGCCATGCTGGATGTTCTGGCGCCGCAATGCTGTTATATTCTGCCGTTTGAATAAACCGCACATTATCAGGTAGATCATCGCCGATTGGCTTATCATCAACCATCCATACCTCACCAGTCGGACACTGCTCGCGGAAATAATCGCCTTTCGACTGCAATGTGGTAATGATCTCCGCCCCCTCAAGCGACGGACACAACGCCGCCTTGAATCGCTGGTAGTTCGCTGGCCCATAGGTCAAGACATGCACGGTTCCGCGCTGCCCGGCCCACGTCACCAACTCGGCCACTCCGTCGTACTCCATTCGCCCATCAGCCAACGTCGACTGAAGCAGGAATGCGAATACCGCCTCCTCTCCGAGTCCCGCCGCCCGCACATGCGCCGCAAAATCATAATAGTACGCTTTCTCAGTGCGCACATGAAAGTCAGTCCGCCGCGCCAGCTCTACCTCGCTATCAATGCCAAACTGCCGCCCAAGCAGCCCCCACTCCGCCTTGTCCAGCTCACTTGTCCGAAACAGGGTGCGATCAAGATCAAGAAACAACTTCAAGCTCATGAAAAGTAAATCCTCATTAGTTCTCGCGCGATTTTATCGCTGTCGTGACGGATCAGACTACGCAGCGCCGCCAGCGGATCGGCCTTTTTATTATGCTGACGAATGCCATGAGCGATCAGGTGCTTGCCCGAGGCGTAGTAATGCTTTTTCTTGAGTTCCGCCTCGTCCCATTCCACCAAATATTCACCATTGTGCGCGTATTTATCAAGCAGTTCCTGTGGCGGACGATAATTGTTATACAGCACATAATCCATGCTCACCCCAGCAAACCGCTCAATCTCATCGACAAAGTCCGCCACCGTAAAGCCATCGGTCTGCGTCGGCTTGGTCACTAGATTACAGACGTACACCTTCTTGGCCTTGGTTTCAGCCAAAGCCCGCGTCACACCGCGCACCAGTAGTGCTGGCGCCAAACTACCATACAATAACCCTGGCGCTACCACCACGAGGTCGGCATCCAGAATCGCCCGCCGAGCATGCGGATTAATCGTTGCTGGCGGGCTAAGTTCTAGCCACGGCCGCTCATCACCCGGAATATTCGTCACCTCAATGGCATGCTCGCCCTCGACGACCGTACCGTCACGCAGCCTCAGTGATAACTTGGTATCGTCCAGCGTAATCGGAAATACTCGTCCGTTTACGCCGAGCACCTCGCTGGCTGTCTCGACCGCTTGCGAAAAGCTCCCCGTCATCTTTTCCAGCGCTGCCATGAACAAATTACCAAATGCATGCCCCTTCATGCTACCCTCGTCGAACCGGTAATTGAACAGATCGCGCACCTTTGGCGAACTGCTCAGCGCCACTAGACATTGCCGCACATCACCCGCCGGCAACACGCCCAGCTCATCGCGCAGCATGCCTGTCGAGCCACCGTCATCAACCATATTGACCAGCGCCGTGATGCTGTGGGTATACTTTTTCAGACCCGACAGCAGCGTGAAGCTACCAGTTCCGCCACCGATTACTACAATTTTTACTCCAAAATATTCTCTATTCAATTCGTACGTCATGCCCGCATTATAGCACTTCAGCGAGGTTAGACCAACGTACCCTTTGGTAGCGGCCACTCGAGGAACGTCTGATACTGCGTGTTAACGGCGGTCAGTATATGTTTGGCCACCTTGGTCGGGTCATTGAAAAAGGTATAATCATCCGGCCGATGTCCCCGCCAAAACGGTGTTTTCATCGCTCCGGGCAAGAACAGTGCCACACGAATTGGCAAATGCTGCTCATCTGCCTGCAACGCCAAGCTGCGCGCCAGCCCCGCCTGGGCGTGCTTGGTCGCCACATATACCGCTTCATCCCCGCGGGCTTTGATGCTGCTGGTTGAGCCAATTACCGTTAGTGTAGAGCGTGTCTGCTGCTGCGCCATCCTATGCCACGCCCACTGTATCAACGGCAATGGACCAGCAAAATTCACTTCCGCCATAGAGCGCGCATCAGGCTGATCTTCAAAATTACCACGCCAACCATAGCCCGCCGCCCACACAAATTGTTCAATATCATCTCCGTTAAGAATCTGCTCAATTCGTGATGGTGCTGCCCCAACTTGCTCAGGATAATATACATCCAGCTGGAAGCCTTCGCCGTGTTCCTGGGCATTATGCGTCTTCCCTAGCACCAGCACGCGCTTACCACTTTCTCTGAGCTGCCTGGCCATTTCCAGACCGAGTCCACTCGTCCCACCAAGAATAATATGCATATGTTTAGTATAACAGCCCAATTGACACGTGTAAAATAAGGAAATAAAAAAAGTAAGCTACACTCTTTGCTCTGACAATTTCTGCCATTTCATATGCACGTCATACGCTCGGGCTGGTGCGTTTATCTCACTTTTTTGGAGCGGCAATTCCTCTGGGTCGATAAACATTATCTCGTCACCCTCTTCACCTGGCAAAAAATCAAAATTATCTAGCCAAACACGGCAGTAAAAACAGATTTGATTAGCATCAATCCGCTCAATGTACATCTCGTCCGATGCATCAAAAAGTTGGTAACGCAAATCGCCCTTGTAGCCAACTTCTTCGAGCAGCTCACGTTTCAGCGACGACTCAATCGTCTCACCAAAATCCATGCCTCCGCCCGGCAAATCCCAATACGTCCGATCAATTTCCTTGACGACCAAAATCTGCCCAGCGTCGTTATAGATCAAGGCTTTGAGCGAAATGCGATACAGACAGTCCAGATGATCTGTGCCATCTAGATTCTTTGTAATGATATGTCCTTTGGTGATTTTTGTCATGAGAGTCATTATACTACACCTAAACGCCAGATGACTGATACCATTTCACCTACAGTCAGTATATTCTATCTTTTCAATATCCATGATTAACTACTCATTGGGTGTTAACACGTTGGGGATTATCTAATT
>CAMURE010000031.1 GCA_947097375.1 uncultured Candidatus Saccharibacteria bacterium | reverse complement strand
ACGCCTTGGTCTATCTCAGGCTGGCAAATGACGTCATTCACGCCGTTCGCCCCGACGCCACGACCATTGCCGAGGAAATGAGCGGACTGCCTGGACTGGCGGCACCGACAGAACACGGCGGCCTGGGCTTTGATTATCGACTGGCGATGGGCGCACCTGATCTCTGGATTAAAACGCTGAAGGAAAAGCGCGATGAAGATTGGGACTTGGGCGAGCTGGCGCACACTTTAAGTTCACACCGCCCAGAGGAAAAAGTCATCACTTACGCCGAGAGTCACGACCAGGCCTTGGTTGGCGACAAGACGCTGATTTTTCGGCTGATCGACAAAGAAATGTATTGGCATATGAACAAAGACGATCCGGACCTGGCGGTAGAGCGCGGTGTGTCGCTACACAAGCTGATTCGGCTGCTGACCGCTGGGCTACACGGCGGCGGCTACCTTAACTTTATGGGCAATGAATTTGGGCATCCCGAGTGGATCGATTTTCCGCGTCAGGGCAATAATTGGTCGTTCAAGCACGCACGGCGCCAGTGGAGTTTACGCGACAACGGCTTTCTCAAATATCAATGGCTGGGTGAATTTGACGCCGGTCTAATGAAACTCATCCAAACCGTTGACAACCCAAGCATTCACTACCTGACCATTCGCCAACACGACCATGTGGTTAGTTTCATACGCGGCGACCTGCTGTTTATCATGAACTTCTCGCCCGATCAGTCGTGGACGGATTATGGCGTGCCGACAGCGGCGGGATCATACGGTGTAATTTTGGACAGCGACGACAAGCAGTTTGGCGGGCAGGGCCGGGTTGATCCTGACGGCCGCTATTTTACGACGCCACATGATAGCGGGCATATTATACGTGTATACATACCAGCACGAAGTGGCCTTATTCTGCAAAGAGATTGAGTGACACATATATTGTCACTCTTCGCTGTACATGTGATTTGGGTGTGTTATACTGTTCACATGGATATAAACTCAAAAAATATCATAGCTACCTTGACCTCGCTCGGCATCCCACCGGCCTCAGCAACGATCATACATTGCCTCCTTGTCGCCCCACCGTACCACCATAGCCACACAAGTCTGCATGAACAAACGGGCTTTAGTAAGGCAGCCATCACTGGTGGATTACGCTACCTAGAAACACTTGACATGATCTCTTACCAAACAGGCGGCTCACGACGGCAACATATCACGCTTGCTATTAAACCGCTCGTCACCTACATCCAGCAACGTATATTGCTGTTTGACAAACTAGCCGACGAATTACATGCAGCATCAGCCGAACAAGCAGACGGTGAGTTTTCATCGGATATCGCCACGGTAGCTGAGCTGTGTAGCGCAATCAACGAAACAACTTGGCAAGCTATAACGACCTGGGAAGAACAGTATACCTCTACTCGTCCAGCGAGATAAGATATTCCTCTAGGAAATCGCCCCACTCCGGTACATTCTTTTCTCGAAAATAGGCACGAAGAAAAGTAACCATAGTTTGCTGACGAACTAACGCTTCGTCTCGGCCCGGATCGGTCATCATAATCTTTGGCAACTTCAACAACTTCTCAAAGAAATAATTAATGAAGCTATCGCCATCATGCGTGCCACCGTTAGCGTTATATCGATGCGCATCAATGTTCACATCAGGCCAAACAGTTGGATCAAATATCTGACAGCTATCATGATTCACTGCATAAATAAGTGCCCGCTCGATACCGCATGCCCCAATCGCATCGCACATATCAGCATCGAACACCAGCTGACCAGCTAGACGCTCTGGCCGCACACCATGTAGATAACGACTATAGCCGATCCGAGCAATATTATGACGCACCGCATCCTGCAAATCAGCCGCAACACCAGCCTTCGTCATAATTGACGTGGCATTATTGAGTTCATCCGCTTGCTTTTTGCCAACTAATTTATAATCATCAACATCGTGTAGCCATGCCGTCAGCAGCACTTCGTCCATTGAGGCCGCTTCTTTATACTCATTCGCGAATCGCTCTGCTAGTCGTGCCACACGCTCAACGTGATCGTCGCTATGGCCTGACGTATCGCCGCCAAGCAGTCGGCAAACTTCCCGTCTTACTATCGTCATTGATTTGTTCATAGACTTTATTATACACCCCATGCAAGTCATGGACACAAATCTATTTATTAGCCACGAAACCCCAAGGTGCATAATGCATCATATACATTCGGAACAACGTAAACTAGTTCACGCAGCATAACATCAACCGGTGCTGTTCGTGAAAAGATTGGTCTCTTTAATGCGATAGCATAGCCGATCTCCATTGCAGCACTTATACCAACATAGCCTTTGGGGGCATGCAATAAGATAAAGTCAGACTACTCAATAGCCCGTAAATGCCAGCTTTCTATCTCTCGAGGCGACAGGCCAACTTCTGCAGCATCAACAACAAATTCACCGCCCATAAACTCCACTCGTCGCGGTGACAATACCTGACAGCCAGTTGTGGCTAGCTCGTCGTAAGCGCGCCGCAGCCCGCCAATATCGCGCCTGTACGACCCGCACAATACCGCCCGTGCTGCCCGCGGCCTAGAACTCCGCACTACCATATTCATATATTATTTCAGTCAACTCGCCGCACCCGTTGATACACGCCGTGATTTCTCGCAAAAAACTCTTGTACTTTTTTGGCTCATCACGCATCTCATCGAGTGTACGCCAGGCATTTCTGCCGCCCTCAAATTGTACAGCCAATTTGCCCGAAAATACCTTGCAAAACATCAGGTGAAAGATCTTGTCTTCGATAATTTCACCCGTTTGCGCATGGCGCACACGTTCATGGTACACCCCGCGATGAACAAACTCACCCCGCAAACCCGTCTCCTCCGTCAATTCACGCGAGGCCGCATCGACGATTGACTCGGCCCACCGTACTTTGCCAGTAGGCACACCCCAAAACCCATAGTAGGGATGCTTGAGCCGCTGCTGCAATAAATACTGTTTTTCTCCAGCATGCTCACGCTCAATAACGAGCATGACTGCCACCTTTGGTTGTCGCTCGATAACACCGGCATCAGTATCAAGCTTATTCGCATACTCTTTGCCCTTGACCGAGAGACAGTACCCGCCGTCGACTTTCTGCACATAACCTAGCTCAACGAGCCGTTTGATATGAAATTTGATATGATCGCTTTCCAAGCTGCTTACTTTTTGTAGTGTTGCGAAATTAGCCGCTGGCAAAAATAACAATTCCCGCAAAATTTTCGTTTGTGCCTCATGGATCCTTGCTTCAAAACTCATACCATCTCCTTTGGCCTTAGTGTAGCGCGATCAGATTAGAAAAACTAGGGAAGTCGACTTCCCTAGTGTAGAGGCGTAGAGGCGTCACACTCCTCTCATAGAATCAGAGATTGGATAATCTCAATGGCTACATCATTCCTGAGTACTGTCAGCCGACGCGCTGCGGATCGCCAACTCAGCCAGGGCGGCCTCCTCTGTCCGCGGCTCACTTTTTTCTATCCTGTCTGTAAAAAAGATACCGTTCAGATGATCTGTTTCGTGCTGGATAACCCAGACAAGCATACCATCAACATCAACATCAAAGGTCTGTTCATGCGTCTTACCCTGCTCGTCTGTCCATTGCAGCGTAATCTCAGGGTAACGCGTCGTAAAGCCCATTGGTGTCGTTTCGGAATCACCCGTCACTCCACTCAGGCAGCCCTCTGGATTCGAGCTCTTCATAGGTTCACCGCTATATTTAACGATCTTGGGGTTAATTGCCACGAGCCGAAATGGCTTGGCTTTGGCATCCTCAGGCGGCCGCACATCAATGACAAAGATTGCGAGATTGCTCCCAATTTGATTAGCGGCGATGCCTACGCCCTCGGGACCCTGTGAACGCAGCGTATCGAGCATATCTGTTATGGTCTGCTGTACATGATCGCTCCCTATATCCTCATGTTCGACGGGTACGGCCTTTCGCGTTAATATTTTACGGCCATCTTCGGTAAAGATTTTTTTAATTTCGCGTTCCATGCCTCTATTATATCATATTTATCGGGTAATAAATAGTAACTCTGTCGCAACATTGACGATTCTTCCATCAGTTGACAGCCAACCCACCTCTGTTATACAATGAAATTTGTATTATTATCGTGAGTCTTGGTCACCCGAGCCCACCATAGCAGATCGTGGATGACCTATCTTTATATCAAAATATAAATCTAAGGAGTTTTACCTTGCGACAACAACACGCAAAAATAACATTACAATTACTATGGCGAGCGTCACGTCCATACAAATGGCGGCGCAATCTAGCTCTCATCATAACTACATTAACCCTAGTGGTGGGCACAATTGTCGGGCCGCTGATTATCGCACAGCTCCTGGATATGATTCAACATGGGCAGCTGCAGACTGACTCTGTGTGGACACTTGTGATTCTCTACGGCCTCAGCCAACTGTGGTCAGAGATTATTGGGTGGCGGATATTACTGTATTTGATGTGGACACTCGAAACTGCTATGCAGCGCGACATCGCAAATAAGGTATTCGCCAAGCTGTCTGGCGAGACCATGTTTTTTCACTCCAATAAATTTGGTGGCTCGCTCGTCAGTCAGAATAGCAAGCTCAGTAGTTCTATCGAGCGATTTTGGGATGAGCTAGTGTGGGCAGTGCTGCCGCTGGTCATCTCACTCACTGGATCAATTATCATTCTGGCAATGCTCCTCTGGCAATACGCGCTCTTTCTATTCATGTTCTCGATTGTTTTTGGTGTAGCCGTCTTCTTTGGCTCGCGCCCAATGGCAAAATTAAGCCAGCGTGAAGCGGAGGCCAGCAATAAGGTAAGCGGTAACCTCGCTGACATGGTGTCAAATGTACTCGCTGTCAAGTCATCCGGTGCTGAAAAAATCGAGCAGCAGCGATTTGATACAACGAATCGTGCATGGCGCAAGGCTAGCCTAGCTACTATGCGAGGATTTCTCACTGTCAGCAGTGTTTACTCAACCATAAACACCAGCATCCGAATTGGTGCTATGGTATTCGCTATTTATGCAGCACAGCATAATATTGTTTCAGTCGCAGCAGTGTACTTAATCATCACCTACACCGGCAGTGTCGCCCGTGAGCTGTGGAATATGAATAGCATTATGCGAAATTATAACCGTATCATCGGTGACGCTCATGAGATGGTCGAGATATTACACACGCCGACATCACTTGTTGATAGAAGTGATAAAAAGCTTCATGTTAATCGCGGTGTTATTGATTTTGATGCCGTGACCTTTACGCATGACGAGGGTAAGGGCGCAACCTTGTTTCACGAGTTTTCACTGCATATTACGCCAGGCGAAAAGGTCGGTCTGGTTGGTTCTAGCGGCTCGGGCAAGACGACTCTAACAAAATTGTTGCTGAGATTTGCCGACATTGACTCGGGCACGATCACGATTGACGAGCAGGATATTGCCGAGGTTACACAATCCAGCCTCCGCTCGCAGATCGCTTACGTGCCGCAGGAGCCACTACTCTTTCACCGTTCGGTGCGCGAGAACATTGCCTACGGCAGAGTCGACGCTACTGATGCCGAGATTGAACAGGCGGCCAAAAAGGCGGGGGCCTATGATTTTATCATCAAGCTACAGGATGGTTTTGATACACTGGTCGGTGAGCGCGGTGTAAAATTATCAGGTGGACAGCGCCAGCGCATTGCTATCGCCCGAGCAATATTAAAAGACGCACCCATCTTGGTGCTGGACGAGGCGACCTCAGCGCTTGATTCTGAATCAGAAGCGTTAATCCAAAAATCACTCAAGACGCTGATGAAAAACCGTACCTCTATCGTCATTGCTCATCGACTTTCAACGATTGCCAAGCTTGATCGGATTATCGTGATGCATAATGGCAAGATAGTCGAGGATGGATCGCATGACCAGCTTATTAAGCGCGGGGGTCACTACGCAAAGCTATGGCAGCATCAGTCTGGTGGCTTCATTGATGCGTAGCTAAGTACAACCACCGGACAGTATGCTATAATGCATAGTGATATGATGCATGCGTTTATTGATTTCATTGTTCATTTTGGCATTGTCGCAATTTTGCTGGTTGTCTTTGCTGAATCGGGCCTGCTTTTTGGCTTTATTTTTCCGGGTGATAGTCTGTTGTTTACTGCTGGCTACATGGTGCAGCAGCATATTTTACCAATTGATATCCATTTCTTTGTACTACTACTCTCGCTCATGGCCATCCTCGGTGACAGTGTTGGTTATACATTTGGGCATAAAGTTGGCCGTAAATTATTTGAACGCAAGAACTCTCGCTTCTTTAAAAAGAAATACCTCGTGCAAGCCGAAAAGTTTTACGAAAAGCATGGCTCACTGACTGTGGTGCTGGCACGGTTTGTACCGATCGTGCGCACATTTGCACCAATCGTCGCTGGTGCTAGCAAGATGCACTACCGAACCTTCATTGCGTTCAATATTATTGGCGGTGTTATTTGGGCTGCGTTATTCACCTACCTCGGATTTTTTGCCGGCAAGGCACTAACCGAGGCTGGCATTAATATAGAAGTTGCCGCACTCATTATCATCTTCTTATCGGTACTACCAATGATCATTCACGCTCTCAAGCAGGAGCATACTCGCGCGGCGCTGCGCCAACAAGTATCAGTCCTGCTCGGCAAGACTCGCCGCAAAAAGCAATGAGGCTTCATGGCGTAAGCTGCTTATTAGCAGCTATATAGCCAACTACAGCAAACTTTTCAGATACGTACCGGTAAATGACTCTGGTACGTTGGCGACTTCTTCTGGCGTACCGCTCGCTACTACCGTACCGCCGCCGAGACCGCCCTCAGGTCCCATATCGATAATCCAGTCAGCTGATTTGATGACATCCAAATTATGCTCGATGATGATCATACTGTTACCGCCATCGACCAGCTGCTGCAAAATCCCCAGCAGCCGCTTGACGTCGGCAGAATGTAGCCCAG
>CAMURE010000030.1 GCA_947097375.1 uncultured Candidatus Saccharibacteria bacterium | reverse complement strand
GCCCAGCCATCTCTGCCGGTCTGTCGGTTTCCCGTGTCGGTGGTGCTGCTCAGACTAAGGCGGTTAAATCGGTCGGCGGTAACTTGAAGCTCGGTCTTTCGCAGTTTCGTGAGTTGGCTAGTTTCGCGCAATTTGGCTCAGACCTGGATGATGCGACCAAGGCGCAAATTGACCGCGGTCAGCGCTTGACTGAACTGCTCAAACAGCCGCAGTATCAGCCGATGAGCGTTTGGGAGCAATTTGTTAGCATCCACGCGGTGACTAGCGGCGCCTTTGATGATGTGCCAGTTGCTAAGATCAAGGAAGTACAGGCTACTCTGTTGACGCAACTTTGGAAGAATAGCAAAGACTCCATGCGTGAATTGAACAAGGGCGCTAAGCCGACTGACGAGCAACTCCAGGTCATTGACGAGGCAACGCAGGTGGCGGCGAAAGGCTTTGAGGAGTAATCCATGCCGAGTACTCGTGCGCTGAAAAATCGCATTCGCTCGGTGGACTCGACCAAGCAAATCACCAAGGCGATGCAGTTGGTGGCGGCCAGCAAAATGCGCCGCGCCCAAGAGGCGGACAAAGCATCAGCTCCCTACACCATGGCAGCCGAGGAACTGCTGAGCTACCTAGCCAGCCAGGGTGCGACCGACAATCACCCGCTGTTTAAGCGCCGTAAAATTACCAAGCGCTTGATCATCGTCATTGCCAGCGACAAAGGCCTGGCCGGCGCGTATAACACCAATGTCTTGAAGAAATATCTGGAGCTACTTAAGCGTGACGATGAGCGCGGCATTGAGAACTTGACCTTGACCATCGGCCGCCGAGCTTCGCAGTTTGCCTCGCGCCTGAGGGATACGAAGATTATCGGTACGTACGAGGACCTGCCAGATCAGCCGTCTGGACTCACCTTTCACACGATTTTGAACACCGCCATTAGCATGTTTGAGAATGGCGAGGTTGATGCGGTGACGCTGGTGTATACGCGGTTTGTCAATAGCATGGTGCAGACGGCGGAGCTGTCGCGCTTGCTGCCGGCGGGCACCAAAGCATTGATCGATCCGAGCGAGGTCTCGAACACGGTTTCTGATGCTAAATACGAGCCGAGTATTCCAGAAGTGCTGGACGCCGTGGCGAACCGTTTGACAGGTGCGCGATTGCTGCAGGCGCTACTGGACGCTCGCGCCTCAGAGCACTCCATGCGGATGATGGCTATGAAGAATGCGACAGACAACGCGTCTGATCTGGTGGATGACTTGACGCTGGCGATGAACAAAGCTCGCCAAGGTGCAATTACCCAAGAGCTCGCCGAAATTTCTGGCGGCGTGGAGGCGATGGAACAATGAAAATCCTAGTTTCAGCATCGATGCGTCATGCGGATAAATTCGCTGCATTGCAGGAGTTATTGGAAACAGCAGGCTATCAGGCTACAATGCCCCAAACCGAGGAGCACCTGACGAAGCGGCAGTATATTGATGAACACATGAGCCGATTGCAAGACAGTGATGCTTTGCTACTGGCGAATTTTGATGATGAACGTGGCAATGGCTATATTGGTGCGTCGTGTTTCTTTGAGGCTGGCTGGGCATTTGCGCTTGGTAAGCCAGTGTATGCGCTACACCCAATTGATGCAACATCGCCTTTCGCTGAAGATTTGATGGCAATTGACTGTCAAGTGATAAACGGAGATATGAGCAAGATTAAAGGAGGAATTGATGAGTAAAACACTAGGAAAAATTATTCAAATCGTTGGCGTGGTGGTCGATGTGGAATTTCCGCGTGACGTTAAATTGCCGGCGATTTATGACGCGCTGCATGTTAAAAATGGCAAAGAGACGTTGGTGCTGGAAGTAGCGCAGCACCTTGACGAGCACACGGTGCGAACGATTGCCCTGTCGTCGACTGACGGCTTGGCTCGCGGTGCGGAAGTGGTGGCGACTGGTGCGCCAATTTCCGTGCCAGTGGGCGCCGAGACTCAGGGGCGCATGTTCAATGTGGTTGGTGAAGCGATTGACGAGAAACCGCAGCCAAAGGGTAAAACCGCGCCGATTCACCGCCCTGCTCCAGATCTTTCCGAGCAGTCGAACAAGACGGAGATTTTGGAAACTGGAATCAAGGTTGTCGACCTGATCGCGCCGCTAGCCAAAGGTGGTAAAGCCGGCCTGTTCGCCGGTGCTGGTGTCGGTAAAACCGTCCTGATCACCGAGCTAATCAACAACATTGCCAAGTTCCACTCTGGTAACTCGGTCTTTGCCGGCGTTGGTGAGCGTACTCGCGAAGGAAATGACTTGTACTACGAAATGGAAGAAGCCGGCGTGCTGGACAAAACGTCACTGGTGTTTGGTCAGATGAATGAGCCACCTGGAGCACGTTTGCGCGTGGCACTCTCGGGTCTAGCGATGGCCGAAGCCTTTCGTGATGAAGGTAAAGACGTGCTGCTGTTTATCGACAATATTTACCGCTACACACAGGCTGGTGCTGAAGTGTCGGCACTGCTTGGTCGTTTGCCAAGTGCCGTAGGTTATCAGCCGAACTTGCAGCAAGAAATGGGTGCGTTGCAGGAGCGCATCACCTCAACCAAAAAGGGCTCGATTACCTCTGTTCAGGCGGTCTATGTGCCGGCCGACGACTTGACTGACCCAGCGCCAGCGACGACCTTCGCCCATCTGGATGCAACCATCGTGATGAACCGTGCTTTGACGGAAATTGGTATTTACCCTGCCGTGGATGTGTTGGATTCAAGTTCTAACTCGCTCGACCCAGAAATTGTCGGTGAGGAACATTACCGGGTGGCGCGCGAAGTGCAGCGAGTGTTACAACAGTACAAAGAATTACAGGACATCATCGCCATCCTCGGTATGGAAGAATTGTCAGACGACCAGAAGCAAATCGTTGCTCGGGCTCGCCGCATTCAGCGCTTCCTGGCGCAGCCATTCCACGTGGCTGAGAAATTTACTGGTAACCCAGGCGTGTATGTCAAGTTGGAAGACACCATTCGCGACGCCGCTGATATCTTGGCTGGTAAATACGACGACAAGCCAGAAAGCTGGTTCTACATGGTACAAGGCACATTGGCTGACCAGGTAGCTCGCGACGCTGAAAGCACAAAGCAACCAGAGGCAAAGAAGGATTAGCCTGATGAATTTGAAGCTAGTAACGCTCGGTGGTGTCAAGCTCGATGAGGCGGTCTACTCGGTAACCATCCCGACGATTGACGGCGAGATTTCGGTGCTGCCGAGTCACGAACCGCTGGTGACGGTGGCGAGGGGCGGCGTCATCACTGTCCGTCGCACCAAGGAGACGCAGGAAGAAGAATTTTTTGCTATCTCCGGCGGCGTGGTAGAAATTGATCAAACAGGCGTGCGGATTTTGGTTGATGAAGCCGATCATGGTGACGACATCATCGAGGCGGAAACTCAGGCGGCACTGGAACGAGCCATCGCAGCCCGTGACAACGCCGACGACCAAATAGAACGCGAAAAGGCCAAACAGCTCATCGACCGACACATGGTGCGGTTGAAAGTGGCGGATTTGCAACGACGCAAGCGACGACGCTAGTAGCGATCATTCATGACATCACTAATGTTGATAGCTAGGCAGGCGATGATTTCACGCATTGTCTGTCTTTTACTGTTAGGAAATATATTGTCAATCTGATCATGATATGACCGCAGGAATAGATATTCGACCTGCTCTTCTGTTGGGTAGGGTGTTTGTCTGCCATATCGCGACAGTGAACTTAAGTATAGCGACAAATCTTCGCCAAATTTATATGGGTCGTTTTGTTTCTTTACACTAGTCAGGTCAATAATACGCGGCTGCTGGGTTATGTCATAGGCTGTGTTCTTGACTTGAAAATCACCATGATGCAATCCTCTGTCGTGCAGTATTATGAGGCTTTGTGCTGCTATACTGAGTGCTAGAGATATACTAGAATCAGCAGGTCTTTGGCGTTCGTTATTTCCCCATAGAATGTTATCACAGCTTGTTACGCCTTGTTCAAACTTTGTTATAGTGCAGATTTTATTCTTGCCCTGTTCATCTTCTTCTCGTAAAAAGCCGATTGGCTCGAACGTTATATGCCCGCCCTCATTGAGCTGCACTGCTGTACGATAATCACGGGTGGCTAGCCATTCGACATCAAAAGGTTTAATGGCTATTGGTTGAGTACTAAGTGTTTCATTATCGCCTAATACAGACAGGTCTGCGAAATGTACTTTTTGTACGCTATCATCGCGTCCTGTTTCGTAATCTTCTCTTGGGCTAAGTATGGCGGCTGTCGTTGAAGAGTCTACGGTTTCATGATTGTCAGAAACTAATAACAGATGATCCATTGGTAGTTGCTGTAATCGGGGTGTTAAGCCCTTTGTTGTTTGTTCGGGATTGATAGATGATAGTGGAACTCTGCTAATTTCACCCATACCTTTATTATATCATAAGCATTACATTTTTTCAAGTATCTGGCGGACTTCGTCGGTGTTTTTGGTGTGCATCAACTGTTCACGCAGTTCTTTGGCGCCGTCGAAGTCGCGGACGTAGATTTTGAAGAAGCGTTTCAGAGTTTCAAAGGGGCGGCCTAATTGAGGTTGCCATTCATCAAATAAGTCAAGATGATAATTTAGCAAGCTGAGGAGTTCTGATTTGGTGATTGGTCTGTCTGCGGATTTTACGAAACAAAATGGATTCTGAAACACTCCCCGCCCGATCATGATGCCGTTGAGGCCTGGGTGGGCTGCAAATAGTTCTTCACCGTGGGCACGGTCGCGGATGTCGCCGTTGATGGTCAACAGGGTTTGCGGGGCGATTTCGTCGCGTAGTTTGATGATGTCGTCGATTAGTTCGTAATGGGCCGGGACTTTGCTCATTTCTTTTTTGGTGCGGAGGTGGATGGTTAGGTTGGCGAGGTCTTGTGCTAGTAGCGTGCCCAGCCATTCTTTCCACTCGTCAATGCGTGAATAGCCCAGCCGTGTTTTCACACTGACTGGCAGCCCGGCGGTTTTAGCAGCGGTAATGGCGGCGACCGCCACGTCAGGTCGGCGGATCAGTGCTGCTCCCCCACTTTTGATGGCGGATTTGGCGGGACAGCCCATGTTGATGTCAATGCCGTCAAAGCCGAGCTCCATGCAGTGAGCGGCAAATTGCTCCATATCGCCCGGCTCGCCGCCCCAGATTTGAGCAACTAGTGGATGTTCGTCGTCAGTTTTGACGAGCCGCCCAGCGATGGCTTTGTCGCCGGCGTGTACCCAGCCAGTGGCATTGGCAAACTCGGTGAAAAACACGTCGGGCGCACCCGCCCTTTTCACGACATGGCGAAAGACGACGTCGGTGACGGCTTCCATGGGCGCCAAGATGAAAAACGGCTGCGGTAGATTGTCCCAAAAGGTATGCAACATGTTCCTCGTTAACTGTTTGCAGCGGCGACGATTGCGACAATTAGTAAGATTAGCAGGATAACTCCGCTGGCGATGCCCGCGATGATATATGGCATTGACCAGTTCCGTTCCCGTTTCATTGTCAGTGCGTTGCCCGATTTCATAACACCGAAGTTCGTGAGGGTTTGTATCCACCAGTTAGCATCAGTTGCTGCTTCGCGGTTGGCTGCATTTGTGAGAATGGCTGCACTGGCGACAGTGCCGATGATTCCAAACTGCCGAGCACCTATTTCGGCAAGGTTTGAGCCAGCGGCGCCCTTATCAATTATGATATAATAATTTTTTTGTGGTAACCCTAAGGCCGGACGTGGTGATAGGGATAATGCACCATTGAGATATGATGCAAACTCAATATCGTATGGGGTGATATCAAACATAAGCACCCACTGACCTGTCTGTGAAGTGTAGAGGCGAATACGATTGTCAGCAGTCCACTCCAGTAGTCCGGGTGTTCCACTAAAGATGTTGACACCCGCGGCAAGCTCAACCTGAGTTTGCTTGATCGGTGTTGCCGGTTGGGCGGTTGGTGGCTGCGGGGCTGGTGGGGTTGTGAAATTTGGTTGAGTTGGATTCATACGGCAATTATAGCACAAAAGGTGAAATCCCCGCGTCATCGTTGACGCGGGGTGGTGGACTCAAGCGGTTCTGCTCGGAGCGGCCCGGGAGGGCTGCTAGCGACGAGTGAAACTCGCGAATCCTGAGGATTTAAGAACGGTAGCGTCACAAGCACGCAGATTCCGTTCCGATGAACAGGCGAGACCTTGAAAGGTGAAGGTCCCTTTAGCCTATCCATACCGCTGGCTCAAGTTACTGCTTGATGATGGCAGTAACGAGCCGCTTGTAGCGGTTGCTAGATGGGCGAAAACAACGCCGTTTTCGTGATAGACCAGAGTGGAGGTTACTGGTCTATCACACGTACTGCAGCTCAACACTGAACACAGCACGCACCCCAGTGGATGTGGCGGGAGTCGAACCCGCGAGGCTCGGCGGTTTTTAAAACCTTGCCTCCTGACCCAGCACACCCTTGATTCTTTTCCGGACTACCGGTCGGCGAATCAGACCGAGAGCGGACGGACGCTCTGTTGCTGACCGCGGAGGTCAGCTGGTTTCGAGGTCGCACAAACCCCGACCGTCAATACTAGTTAGTGCTGCTTACGAGCTTGATAGCTCGTGCCGCAGGCGGAGTTTTCCTTCGCCTGTGCTGCTGCGTAAGCAGCAAACAAGACGTCCAGGTCTTGTTTGCTAGCTCCGCTTTTTGCAGCGGACTTGTAGTTCTGCTGCGCGCGTTTACGCGCGTCGGTCTGGTTTCCAGCCAAGGGTTTCACCCCCTCTCCGCCGCAAGTTGCGGCAGTAGAAAAGAGCTAACTCCCCTGTTGAACCACGCTTTTGTGCGAAGCATGGTCAGGGTTTGGTATCATTTGCGATGTCTCACCAAGAGTTAGCTCCACGAACAAAAGCAATTCTATTTATATCAATAAAATCAAAAAATGTCAATAGGTTTTGTGATAATTCCCTACGCCGCCTCTGTTAGTAAATCCTCCTCAAACTGCACCATCCCCTTATAATCCGCTGAATACCCAGAAATATCCGGTAGTTCCAGGGCGGTTATTTTACGCCAGACAATGCCGACAAGCCGAGCAAATTCAGCTAATTCCTCCTCGGAGAATGTGTCCTCCAGGCTGAGGATGTCGCCGGTTTTCATATCCGGCTCGACGAACTGCAGGCGGGCGCCGG
>CAMURE010000029.1 GCA_947097375.1 uncultured Candidatus Saccharibacteria bacterium | reverse complement strand
TATGTTGACGATGTTATCGCCGCTATCGCTGAATTGTGGCGCGAACGTCAGACCAAGCAGATTGATGCTAGTAGGCAACGCCTAGAGCACCGCGAGAGCTTGCAAAGCCAAATCAAGGCAACCGTTGATCGGATGCGTATTGTTACAAGCGAGACCGCCTTAAAATACCTTGAAGAGGATATTGTTAGCGTCGAAAAAGAATTAGCGGAGCTGGATGAGGAGATTGCCAAACAACCGAATTTACAAGCTGAATTTGATCAAGTTTTGCAATATGCAAAATACATTTTGGAACACCTCTCGGAACTGCTACTCGACCTCTGTAATCCACTGCGAAAAGCCGCCTTTTTCGGTGCTATATTCAACAAGCTTCCAACCTACGAACAAATAAACTTTGGAACCCATAAAAACAGCTCGCCACCAGAGGTAAACGAGCTGTTTCAAATCCGAACGGAATATAGATCCCTTTATGGTGACCCTACCGGGAATCGAACCCGGGTTGCTGGGATGAGAACCCAGTGTCCTAACCGCTAGACGATAGGGCCGTGTTAAAGCTACCGGGCCATTATAGCATGGTTAGCTGGGAGCGTCTAGCCCATCTTGTTGACGACGTCGATCAGCTTGCGGGGCGTGATGTCGGCCTTGATGAGGTAGCCGTCGACGCGGTTCATAATGGCGGATTTGGTGGCATCGTCTTGCTCAAAGTTCGTCATAATGAGGATTTTGCTCTCTGGAATCAAGTCAGTATCATCAGAGCGCAGAGCGTCCAAGATTTGGTCGCCGCGCTGTTCGGGCAGCATTAAGTCAAGGATGATCAAGTCAAACGGCTGACTCCGGGCCATGACCAGCCCGTCATTGCCATCGACCACCCACGTCACGTCATAGCCAGCTTTTTGCAGGCTGCGCACATACATCTCGCCGATAAAGCGGTCGTCCTCAACGCACAAGATTGTTTTGATCGCCATACTTCCCTCCTCTTATCCTCGATACATAGCGTGATTTTTTATCCAGCCACCGCCTTGGCGGATCAGATTGCGATTGAGCTGTCCGTCCTCGAGTAGCTTGTCCTTGACGGCGGCGTACACCGGTACGGTAAACGAAAAGACTGAACCTTCGTTTTCTTTGGAGCGCGCGGTGATGTGGCCGCCATGGCTCTCGATAAAGGCCTTACAGATGTAGAGGCCGATGCCGGTGCCAGAGACGGTTTCGCGGCTGCGGTGCGAGCGGTAGAATTTGTGAAATAGATTTTTGACGACGCTCGGCGGCATACCGACGCCGTTGTCGGTGACGGAGACTTCGATAAAATCGCCTTTTTGTTCGGCGCTAACAGAGACAGTGCCGCCCTCGAAACTGTATTTGATGGCGTTGTCGATGAGGTTAGAGATGACCTCGCTGATGCTGGAGCGGTCGGCAGCGACGGTTGGCAGGTCGGAGGGGATGCTGATGTTGAGCAAGCGGTGCTGCGTCGACGCGCGCAGCTGCATGTCGTCGGCGATTGAGCCATAGATGTCAGCGAGCGAATCCTCGGCGAGGTGGATACTGAGGTGGTGGCGGTCGAACTTGGCGACGTTGAGGATGTTATTGATATAGCCAGACAAGCGGTTGGCGGAAACCATCAGCCGTGCTAACAGCTGCGGCTCGTCACCCTTGAGTCGGCCGGCCAGCTCCTCGGCGAGGACATCGAGATAACCGCGGATGATGGTGATTGGGCCGCGGAGTTCGTGGGCGGCAAAGGAGATGAAGTTGAGGTCTTCCTCCTCGGGTAGGTACTGGGCTGAGCGGTCAATGAGTATGATGACAGTCTCGCCGGGTGCATCTTTTTGGTAAGAGGCGATGATGTCAAAAAAACGAGGTTTCTTGAATATACCACTGGCGGTGGCAACGCGGCGCCAGGTGTGCTCGGCAGAAACTTGACGGGCGTCAACTTCACGCAACCAGGCCTCGAGTGGTTGGTCGTTGAGGAAGTCCAGCGCCAGATATGGTTGGCCATCAGCGTTAACGGCGATTGGTGCAGCTTTGTTGGCGGAGACGATGCGTTTAGTGGGGTCGAGGACGACGATGCCGCAACTGGTGTGATTGAGCGCCTGAGTCAATAATGCATCGGGATTAGGCGGTGGTGCGGGCTGCGTCGGTTCGCTGTAGATAAGTTCAAGCACGGTCTTGAAGCCGGTCTTGGCGTGTTGCTCGGCGTTTGGATTTGGTAGAGGCGTGGTGGTTCGCTCGCCGCGTTTATGGATCAGCGCAGTTAATATATTATCAAGCGGCCGACTAGCAATGATGATTAAGACTACAGAAAAAAGACTACCGATAATGAAAATTATGCCAGTGATCAGCCAAAATACTGGGTGATCCCATGAGGCGAGGCCAGTGATGCTGAGGATAACTCCACCGATTAGCGCCATGGCTACCTGTCCAGTTAAGGCGCAGGCGAACAACATGCGCCGGTGATATCGTCGAAAACTACAAATTGACGTATTGCCGGCTACTACTGCCACGTGACGGATCCCCGCCCGGGCGTAAAGACGCCGATCCATGTTTGGCCGCGACTCAGGGTAATGTCTTTGCCGTTTTCATCAAGCAATTTGAGCGGTGCGGTGAGGCTATCTTTCTTCCAGGTGGCAGCAGTGGCAGTGCCGTTTTGGAAGATGGTTGCCTTGCCTGAGCCGATGGTGACGGTGTCCTCGTAGCCATCTGGCCCGACGCGTCGTTCGACGGGTGCCTCGAGGGCGACGACGACGCGTGGGGCGATCTGGCCGCCTTCCCGGTCAGCGTGCGGTGCGCCAGCTAGCGAGCGCTTGTAGGTGTTGGCTGCTTTGTCATAAGCGTAGGCGGTGTTATACGTGGCGCTGCTAAAATTGAGCTGGATGGTGGTGGCATTTGGTGTCTCGGCTGGTTTGCCGTCGCCGCGTTTGAAGCCAGTAAATGATGATTCTTTGAAACCTTTACTAGCATTCAGGGCGTCAAGTTTCTCCCCAGACGTGTACATGTTGTGTGGGGCGCGGCGGTCGCTAACCCGCCAGTAACTGCCGCCGTTAAAGAACTGGTCGATGTCGCGGTAGCTGCCGCTGCGGACGGTATCGAGGGCGTTCGGGCTGCCGCCGACGTGGGCGATGGAGGCTTGGTATTGTGCCCCCCAGCTGAGGTAGTAGAGGCGGAGGCTGCGAACTGGGCCGATGAGGGCTGGCTTGGCACCCTGATAAACGGCGAGGAAGCGCGTGATGCCGCCCTCGGCGACAGCCTCGTAGACGATGCCAGCTTTCGATAGGCCGGACTGCGGGCGAGCGTCGGGGCTGTTCTCGATCATGACGGCGGTGACGGGCTGCTTGGTGGCTGCTTCATCAGCGACCTCGAGGCCAGTGAGCGGTGAGTAGAATTTGGTTGGCTTTTTCTTGACAGTAAAGAACGGTAGACCGTTATCGTGCTGGATGGAATTAATAGCAAGGATGAATATACCGGCGATGACCAGTGAAGCAGTGATCAAGACAATTGCCCACAGGTGCTTCTTGCACCACTGGGTGAATGAGCGTTTTTTAGCCGGAGCATCTGGTGACGCCTGCCCAGGCTTAGCTGATTTTGGCTGCGGTTTTTTGGCCGCGGTGGCTGGTCGAGAATTCTTAATATACATGGGCTTAGTATAGCATAAGCAACATGCACGGTAAACGGAGTAATGTGGCTACCCAGTGGTTTCTGTCAGCGGAGGAATTGTACTATTTACGCCGCTGAGAACGCGATAATTCCCCGCTCAAGCCGCGCCAACGTGCGCTCGCGGCCGATCAGTGCCAGCGTATCATTCAGCTGCGGACTAAACGGCGCCCACGTGATGGCGATACGGATGAGGCTAAAGAGAATGCCGGGCTTTTGATTAGTTATTTCCAGTAGTTCGTTTAGGCACGTTTGAATTGCGTCTGGTGTCCAATCGGTGAGCGTGGCGAGTTCGTGGTGGGCAGTCTCTAGTAACTCGCGTCGCTCATACTCGGGTAATTTCTTGAGCTGTTTATTGCTATCAATGAGTTCCAGGTTGATTTCAGGCTCCGCAAAAAAGTAGCCAAATCCGCCGAGGTCACGCAGGGTCTTTAATCGGTCTTGAGCCAGCACTAAGACGCGTCGGCGATACCCCTCGTCTGCCCCGACGGCGCTGTCCGGCCAAAAATCATTGACTCGCCCAGCTAAGTCATCCAGCGTCAGCGACCGGATAAACTGCCCATTCGTCCACAGCAGCCGCTTTTCGTCAAAGCGAGCGCCCGAGCGCTGCACGCGGTCGAGGCTGAATTTAGCGATCAACTCATCCATGGTAAAGGTCTCTTGCTCGGTGCCGTCGTTCCAGCCCATGGTGGCGATAAAGCTATCCAGCGCCTCTGGCAGATAGCCGTCACGGATATAATCCAGCACGTCTTTGGCACCGTCGCGCTTGCCTAATTTCTTGTTACCCTGCTCGTTCATGATGTGCGGTAGATGCGCGAACACGGGCCGCGGCAAGCCCAGCGCTTCATAGAGCGCCAGATAATTTGGCATGCTGGAGATGAACTCTTGGCCGCGAATGACGTGAGTGATATTCATCTCGGCGTCGTCGATGATGTGGGCAAAATTGTAGGTCGGATAGCCGTCAGACTTGATGAGGATGAAGTCGTCAACGACCTCGGGGCTGGTAGTGACGTCACCCATGACCTCGTCGTGGTAGGTGTAGCTTGTGGGCTCAGCCTTGAAGCGCAGCGGTATCGTGCCATCCCAGGCAGGCGGATTGTCAGGGCGATGGTCGCGGTAGCGAAAGGCGCGCTTCTCGGCTTGGGCGGCGTCGCGAAAGGCTTGGATCTGCTCGGGTGTGTACGGATCAGCGTAAGCGCGGCCAGCATCGATTAATTTCTGTGCCCACTGGCGGTAATGATCAAGTCGCTGGCTTTGGATGTACGGCCCGTGTGGCCCACCGATGTCCGGGCCTTCGTCGTAGTCGAGGTGCAGGGCCTTGAGACTGGCGATGAGGTGTTCACGGCTGCCGGCAACTTCGCGGACCTTGTCAGTGTCTTCGAGGCGCAGAATAAATTGGCCGCCTGCCTGCCGGGCGACGAGAAAAGCAAACAATGCCGTGCGAATACCGCCAACGTGTAAAAACCCTGTTGGCGAGGGTGCGAAACGAGTGCGTGTAGTCATGGGGTGATTATAGCACGAGGCCGCAGTACTGGTAAACGTGAGGGATGCCTGCGGTGCTTGCGGGGGTGATTATAAACTAGTGGCGATTTTAGTAACTTGCTCATTTGACAAGGCCCCGCCGAGGGAGATCTGGTAAAGGACGCCGCCATTGATCCAGCTGGCCGTCCGGTCGGTGCTGTAAATAGTCAGGCCATCCGCAGTGGTGGTCTGGACGTCACCGCCGTCGGCGGTCAGGGTTTCCTTGAGGGCAGCGGAACTGAGCGAGCTTTTTTGCTGGGTGATGGTGTAGGATTGGCCACCGTCAGCGTAGGCGAATTTCATACTGACTTCCCCGCTTTTGAAGGTGATTGGGCCGCTGAGGGCGTAGCCAGTCGGTCGATAGCCGGGGTATTTGGCATTGACACCAGATTGGATGGCGGCGATACGGGTAGAGATATTAGGCATGCCGAGATACGTGAAATAGCCACCGATCAGCATGATAGCCAAGCCGACGGAGGCGATTTGCAGCCAGCGACCGATGCGACTCTTTGGTTTTTTGGCGCGGCGCGGCGCTTTTTCTGGGGTGGTGGCGCGCTGCAGGGCTTCGGTGATGGCTTCATTTTTGAGAATGGCGGCCGGCTTGGGCGCGAGGGTCGCCGGATGCTGCTTGGCTGGAGTTTGATTTGGTTTAACGATACGAGTCGAATGATAATGCGGTGTGGCTGGACTGCGGCGAGTTGCAGTTCGGGTGGTCTGATGAGGCTGCTCGGCAGCGCGAGCTTGGGCACGCACGACAGTCGGGTGCGGTTCGGCTGGACGGTCGCGCTTAGTCGGTTGTGGCGGGACGGTTGGCTTGCTCGGTGCAAATTTATTGACATGGACACTTATCGGGATGGAGGTGTCGCGCGTGATGTTGGGACGGCTGGCCAGGCGACGCTTGGCGTGCGACGGCGCAGCAACATGGCGGCGACTGAGCGTCGTTGACTTTTGGCCGGCAGTCTTGTGGACGGTTTTATAGATGATTTGTTTGTTCATGAACCCCTCGTATTCCTAATGCTTATTGTTTATTGTACAAAGAGGACATGCTTTTTGCAAGGGGCGAAATGTGGTATAATCTCTCATTATGTATCGAAAACAAAAGCGTGGTCTAGAACTTGCTCGGAGGACACTGATTTATACCATTATGGTACTGGCGGTATGTACGCTGGCATTTATTTTGATTTTTCATACGCTTGGCTATCAGCTAGATCTCAAGACACAGACGGTTGAGCAGCGGGCGCTGGTACAGTATGATTCGCGGCCACAAGGCGCACGGGTGTTCGTTGATGGTACGGAGCTTGGCAAGACGCATATCAAAGGCATGCTTCCTGAGGGGCAGCATCAATTTTCTATGCGGCTGGATGGCTATGACGAGTGGCGCAAAGTTGTCGAGGTCAAGGCCGGGACACTAACGTGGCTATCATACGCGCGGCTAGTGCCGAGTGAGCGGGTGGTGAGTTCGGTTAAGGAATTTTTGTCGCTGGCCTCAGTACGATTTTCGCCAAATTGGCGGTTCATGCTGGGCGTGATGCAAGCGACCGATGCGCCGAAGATCGTCTGGGGCGATTTGCGTGATTCAGATAAGCCAAAGTTTAATGAGGTGATGCTGGATACGTCGGTGGTGGCAGGCTATGGCGGTCAGCCGACGGCGCATGCGCTCAAGATTGTCGAGTGGGATTCGGGTAATCGCTACGCCATTCTCAAACACACCTACGTGGTCGAAGGCCAAGGCGAAAAAGTCCAGTGGCTGAAAGTTGACCGCGAGAATAAAACAGTAGTTGATATCGCGAAAGTGATCGGGCTGGAGCTAAAGGATGTACGCTTCCTTGGTGAGAGCGGCAATGAACTATATGTACTACAGTCAAGTGGCGAACTACGGCGAGCGGACCTCAACGCGGCGACGATTTCTGCGCCGCTGATCAGTCATGTACAGTCATTCTCGGTGTATGGCACGGATTATATCACCTACGTCGGGACAAATGGTACGAGCAAGCTGCA
>CAMURE010000028.1 GCA_947097375.1 uncultured Candidatus Saccharibacteria bacterium | reverse complement strand
TTGGTGATGGTCGCGACAACACCCGCAAATGTTGGTGTCAAGCTAAACGCTACCAACAGTGCCATGATACCACCGACAACCGCCAGACCAATACGCTGTCGCTGGAAATAATGATTTGATTTACTCATAGTATAATATAACCCCCTTCGATCACCTCTGTAGATGTCTTGTGTTATTGTTTGCCTTGGCGTGATTGTAGCATAGGCGTTTTGGCATAGTCAATAATAATGCATGAGAAAACAAAAAGTCGCCGATTTAGGCGACAATTTTTGAAAATCATATCTTGGTGCGGATGAAAGGACTTGAACCTTCACGCCGTGAGGCACATGCTCCTAAGGCATGCGTGTCTACCAATTCCACCACATCCGCATAGCTACTTGTCAAAGATATACGCCGTGTCTTTGGGCGCATCTACCCCCAATTATACACGACCCGACATACCCAGGCAATATACTTTACGCTCCATCTCGACCGTGCTATCATGAAACTAACAGAAAAAGGGGGACTATGAACAAGGTTGCGACGTATTTGAATGAACATCTGACGGGTGAAGTGGTGACGCACGATGGTGCTTTGGCGGATGCACAACGGGACGGGAGCGTGCTCGCGCGCCGGCCGGAGCTGATCGCACGGGTAGCAGATACGAGTGATGTGCGTAAGATCTTGCGGTTTTGTTCGCAGCTAGCAGAGAAGGGCCATGTTTTACCGGTGTATGCGCGCGGACACGGCACGGATGGTACGGGCGCGGCGATCGGGCGCGGCATCGCCATTGACATGTCAGCGCATATGCATAGCGTCATCGGCATTGATGCCAAGCAGCAGCTGATCCATATCCAGTCGGGCATTTCTCACAGGGCAGCGCAGGCGGTGCTGTCGACGCATAAAGGACTGGGTCTACCAGAGATTTCATTGACGGGTGAAGATGGTACAATTGGCGGTGCGATTAGCACTGGGGCGGCTGGCGTGTTGTCCTCGGCGTATGGCCTATTGAGTCAGTCGATTCACCAGATGGAAGTTGTCCTATCAAGTGGCGATATCATACAGACTGGTCGGCTGTCGAAGCGTGAACTGAGCAAGAAGAAGGGTCTGGCGACATTTGAGGGCGAATTGTACCGCCAGCTGGATAATGTGATAACAGATAATGAGGCGCTGATTGCCCGGATTGATACCAGTGTGCCAGAGCTGGCTGGTTTTGCGAGTATTGCTCAGGTACGGCAGCGCGATGGCTCGTTTGATCTCACGCCGCTGTTTGTCGGTACCCAAGGTAGCCTCGGTATCATCGGCGAGTTGATCATGAAGGCTGATTTCATCCGTCCAGAGATAGCCGTGGTGAGTGCAGCCTATAGTTCAATGAATGCAGCGCAGGCAGCGGTTGACACGGCGCTGCAAGCAGGCGCCTCGACGGTCGAGCTGATCGATGGGCGGCTCTTCTCGCGAGCGGCAGCGCAGGGCAAAAAACTAGCGTGGGCGCCGAAAGAATGCTATCGTGGCGGCGTGGTGGTGGCGCTCTTTCACGCATTTTCAGACCGAGCGCGCAATAAGGCTGCTAAGAAGTTGCTTCGTGCGCTTCGTGGCGGTACGGCAGCAAAGGTCGAGCTACGCAACATGGAAATGAAAGAGGTGTCTACACTTCATTCAGTGCTGACCCTGGCGGAACACCCCACGGACGAGCACGGTATTGTGCCGCAAGTGTTCTCGGGGATGTGGCTGCCGGGTGTGCAGCTGGATGGCTTTATCAAGTCGATGCGTGCGCTCGAGAAAGAATATGACGTGGCTATGCCGCTGTTTATCGATGCAACGACTGGCATGATTAATATCTATCCAGTATTCTCGAGCAAAAAGGTTAGTGACCGCCAACGTATCCTCAAACTTTGTTCGGATATGGCGCGGATTGTGACTAGCCATGAAGGGTCGTTTGCGGGATTTGGTGGCGAGGGTCGGCTCAAGGCCGCATTTGTCCAGCCAACGCTGACGCCCGAGGAGCGTGATCTATACGCAAAAATCAAGCACATCTTTGATCCAAAAGGTATCCTCGCGCCAGGTATCAAGACTGCCGTGCCGATGAAGCAGCTGGCAGAAGAGCTCAACGCTTGGTGTCGGCTGGCGGGCTGAAACGGCTAGGCAAACTCCTTGCGGAGGAGTGGCCGGTCGTGTATAATACTCGGTAGTCACGCGGATGTGGCGGAATTGGTAGACGCGCTAGCTTCAGGTGCTAGTGTACGCAGGTACGTGAAGGTTCAAGTCCTTTCATCCGCACCAAGGTAGCAGAGTTACGAAAATCACCGCTTATTTGGGCGGTTGTTTTCATGATATACTACCTATCATGAGCAAGGTGAACTTGCAACAATTAACCTAACAGAGCAGGCACAATAGCCATGGCAAAACCATACACATTTACAGCCGAAGTGCGCTTGTTTCCACAAGCTGGTGGCTGGCATTACGTTGCCGCGCCTCAAGAATTCACTGACGAACTCAAGCCGCTTGCGGTAAGGGGTTTAGTGGCGGTGAAGGCGACGGTCGGCGGTTCATCATGGCAGACGTCGCTACTGCCAATGGGTGACGGCTCGCAGTTTCTGGCGCTGCCCGCGAAAGTCCGTCAGAAAGAGCAGATCACCATCGGCGATGTGATCGAGGTGTCGTTTGTTGTGAGATAGTGTGGAGGCTTGAGCGTGAGCTGCATTCCTCGTGATGATAAGATTTTCTACCTCTTTTTCCTGACGTTTGCTACAATAACAGAGATGCAAGACACACGAAATGTGATTGACAAATTCAAGGGTCATAGCGAGGCGGAGATCATAAGAGAGCTAGACGCCAAGGACCACGGCTTGGTGATTGCTCTGGAGAACACCGAGCGGGACTTTAACGCGGGGACGATTGTCAGGAGTGCCAATGCGTTTGGCGTGCGGCAGATTTATGTGATTGGCAGGCGGCAATGGAACAAGCGCGGCGCCATGATGACGGATAAATATCTGCACGTGCAGTATGTTGGCTCGACGGCGGAGTTTGTCGAGCTGATGCGGGCTGAAGACAGAGCAATCATCGCGATTGACAACATCCCCGGCAGTGTCAATATGGCGGAGACGACCTTGCCGCGTCGCGCGGTGCTAGTGTTTGGCCAAGAAGGTCCAGGAATCTCCGAGGAGATGTCGCAGGCGGCAGACAAGATTGTCGCCATCGAGCAATTCGGCTCAACCCGTTCCATCAATGTCGGCGCGGCAGCGACTGTGGCGATGTATTGCTGGCTGCAGCAGTATATGCTCGGTTGATATGCTTCACTACTTCGAGTGTTATTGAAAAATTCGCCCTACTGTGCCACAATAAAAGCAACCATGAGCAATTTATCAACTCAGAGTTATAAGGGCGCGCGCGATTATTTCCCGGAGGATAAGCGCCTGCAGAACTATATATTCAAGGTGTGGCACGCCACGGCGCAGAGTTTTGGGTATGAGGAGTACGGTGCACCCTTGCTCGAGCCACTGGATATTTACACCGCCAAGTCAGGCCAGGAGTTAGCAGGCGAGCAGACGTACTTGTTCACTGATCGTGGTGGTCGTCAAGTGGCGATTCGCCCAGAGATGACGCCGTCGATTTCTCGTATGGTGGCCAGTCGGCGTCAGGAACTGGCCATGCCGGCCCGGCTCTATTCTATCGCTAATTTCATGCGCTACGAACGGCCGCAGCGAGGTCGGGAGCGCGAGTTTTGGCAGCTGAATGCTGATTTGTTTGGCGCGGAGGGGCCGTGGGCGGATGCAGAGATTATCGAGTTTGGCTACCACAGCATCATGAACTTTGGTGCGCGCGAAGACATGTTTACGGTGCGGGTGAATAATCGCCAGTTGATCAATCAGTTGATGAGCAGCTTTCTCGGCCTCGACGTGATCGGTGCTCAGATGATGACGCGGCTGCTTGATCGAAAGAATAAGATTTCGCCAGAAGCTTTCCGCGAGCAAGCTATCGAGATTTTCGGCTCAGAAGAGGCCAAGGCGGGCCTGCCAAAATTAGCCCAGCTGATCAGCATGCGCAGTGTCGATGATTTGCCGGAGGAGCTAGCGGATAGTCCGAGTGTCCAGCAGCTTCGCCAGGTGATGACCCTGCTGCGTCAGAAGGGCATCGGTAATGCGATGTTTGACGTGACGCTGATGCGTGGGCTGGATTATTATACTGGTACGGTGTTTGAGTTTTTTGATAATTCGCCGGAGAATAATCGAGCGCTATTCGGTGGCGGGCGCTATGATGGGCTAGTCGGACTATTTGGTGTCGAGCCGGTCGCTACGGTCGGCGTGGGGCTCGGTGCGACAACGATGCAGCAGTTTCTCGAGGTGCACGAGTTACTGCCAAAACTAACGACGCATACCGATGTGTACATCATCGCGGTGGACGCGGCATCGCTAGGTGGTGCAGATACGTTGGCGCGGACGCTGCGCAGCGAGGGGGTGCGGGCCGAGTTAGATTTCAGCGGGCGTAAGTTAGACAAGCAGCTGAAAACTGCGCTCAAAAAGAACATCCCATTCGTAGCGTTTGTCGGCGAAGAAGAAGTCGCTTCGGGTGTCTACACGATCAAAAACCTCATCGAGTCAACCGAACAAAAAGTCAGCCTCGAGCGAATGATCAGCGTGGTCAAAGATCGGCGCTACGACGGCGATGACGACGCGGCGTTTGAGATTTAGCGTCACCCCTGTTATAATAGATAGTTATGAAGACGACTGTAAAGAAACTATCAGATACCAACGTTTGTTTGACAATTACGCTCGGGGCGGACGAGCTAAATGCAGCCGAGCAGGTGGCGCTGACCAAGATGGCGCGCGACCTCAAGGTGCCGGGATTTCGTAAGGGTAAAGTACCGGTCAGCGTGGCTGCCAAGCATGTTAACCCAATGGCGCTCCAGGAGCAGGTGCTTGATAACGCCCTGTCCAAGGCGGTGGCTGAGGCCTTTATGAACGAGAAGCTGCAGGCGCTAGAGCGGCCGAGCGTTGAGGTCAAGAAATTTGTCCCCAATCAAGAAGTTGAGTTTACCGCCGAGGCGACCGTTGTGCCGCCGGTCAAATTAGGCGATTACAAAAAACTCAAGGCCAAGGCCCAGGCTGTCAAGGTTGAAGCCAAAGATGTCGATGAAATCATTGAGCGGATGCAGCAGAATTTTGTCGATAAAGCCGAGGTCACACGTGCAGCTCGAGAAGGCGACGAGGCGATCATTGACTTTGTTGGCAAGAAAGACGGTGTGGCATTTGACGGTGGTTCGGCCAAGGACTTTGCCCTGAAGCTGGGCGGTGGTCAGTTTATCCCCGGCTTTGAAGAGGGTGTGGTCGGTCACAAGGCCGGCGAGACATTTGATCTCGAACTCGAATTTCCAAAGGATTATCACGCTGAAAATCTGGCTGGCGCTAAGGTGGTGTTTAGTGTGACGCTGCACAAAGTAAATGAGCTGAAGTTACCGGAACTCAATGATGAATTTGCCGCCAAATGTGGCCCGTTCACTGACATCAAAGAGCTCAAAGCCGACATCAAGCGCGAGATTACCGCGCAAAAAGAGCGCGAGGCCAAGGAGAAACTCAAGGACGAGCTGGTGGCGGAATTGGCGGATAGCTCCAAGGTGGCGCTGCCAGAGCTATTGATCGACGATCAGCTGCGGTCAATTGAACAAGATTTGATGCAGAATTTGTCATATCGCGGTCTAACAATGGACTCGTACCTAAAGGCGCAAGGTTTCAAAGATAAAGCCGATTGGCAGAAAAAAGAGGCTCGCCCGGCGGCCGAAAAGCGGGTCAAGGCTGGCCTGGTCTTGGCTGAGCTATCAAAGGAGCTTGGCGTAGAGGTTAGCCGCGAGGAGCTTGATAGGCAAATTTCCACCTTCAAACAGCAATACGGCAAGGATGCCAAGCTGGCCGCGCGATTTGATGATCCGAACATCCACCGTGACATCGCAAACCGGATGATCACCGACAAGACGATCGACAAACTGGTCGAATTGAATAGTAAATAAGGTCATCAGCGAGTACACATGACCAAGCCAACCAACTATCTCATCCCTACCGTTATCGAAAAGTCAGCCGATGGTGAGCGAGCGTTTGATATTTATTCGCGGCTGCTCAATGAGCGGATCATTTTCCTCGGCGAGGAGGTTAACGAGCACACCGCTAACAGCGTGGTGGCGCAGCTACTACATCTGGCGTATGTTGATCCAGAGGCGGATATCTCGCTCTACATCAATAGCCCGGGCGGCAGTGTCTATGACGGCATGGCGATTTATGACACCATGAATTTTATCAAGCCGGACGTGGCAACCTATGGCATTGGCTTGCAGGCTAGTATGGGTGCATTTTTGCTCAGTTCTGGCGCCAAAGGCAAGCGGTTTTGTTTGCCACACGCCAAGGTGATGATTCATCAGCCATCCTCTGGTACACGTGGCAAGGTGACTGACATGGAAATTGACCTGAAAGAAACGCTGGAAGTGAAGGAGATGCTGTCGAAAATCATGGCCAAAAACACCGGCCAGAAGCTTAGTAAGGTCAAGGCTGACATGGAGCGTGACTACTGGATGAGTCCTCAGGAGGCTGTACAGTATGGCCTGGTGGATAAGGTATTGAGTAAGCTAGCATAGGCCCCAAGAAGCCTCCCGCCACGATTCATAAATGTATTCAATATGGCGTGACGTTGTCAAAACTACCGTCAATTTCTCTTGTGGTTATGCTGAGATATTGTCATAATCAAGAAAAGACGAGGAGGGGTTATGAGACAGTATCTAGACACGTTACGGCAGGTTCGTGACAGTGGCGTGAAAAAAGGTGACCGCACCGGCACGGGTACCACGGAAATGTTCGGCGTGCAGACGCGGTATGACTTGGCGGACGGGTTTCCGGCCATGACTACCAAGAAACTGTATTTTACCAGTGTGGCTCATGAACTGCTGTGGTTTCTCAAAGGCACGGGCAACATTGAATATTTGGCGCAAAACGGTGTGCATATTTGGGACGAGTGGCCGTATAAGAATTATCTGGAGAAAACTGGTCAGGATATTCCAGAAATTAATGGCGAGGAGTGGCGTGCTGGCATGAAAGAATTTATCGGTAAAATCGCGACGGATCACGCGTTTGCTGAAGAATGGGGTAACTTGGGGCCAGTCTACGGCGTGCAGTGGCGCAAATGGCCGGACGGCAAGGGCGGGACGATTGACCAAA
>CAMURE010000027.1 GCA_947097375.1 uncultured Candidatus Saccharibacteria bacterium | reverse complement strand
CGGCCTTTGGTGCTCGGCCGCTCAAGCGCTTGGTGCAAAAACGGGTGCTTGACCCATTAGCGCTGGAGCTCATCGACGGGCGAATTCATGAGGGGATGGCGGTAACAACCAGCGTCGCCAATGACCGGGTGACATTTCAACAATAATTTAATTCCCTCGCTCAACCCTATTAGCAATGTCTCTTCGCGCTGCTTGAACTAGCAAAACTACCTCCATTTACCAAAAAGCGCTCCAGCTACCAACTGGAACGCTTTTGTTAGATTGTCTCCGCGAGAAAACTACTCAGTCTGGTTAGCCTCCGCCCGCGTCAACTTATCGACCATCGGCAGGATCAAATAAATACCGATGATGGCCGCCACCAGACCGGCACCAACAACCATAAAGTAAGTCGGTGTTAATACTGGCTTCAGCGTCGTCGAGAACATTTTCGTGAACACTGCCCCCGTCCAGACACCGATGCCACACGACAGGATCGAGGTGATGACTAGCGGTGCCACCGACTCAACCATCACCAACCGCTTCAGCTGCCCAAGACGCATGCCGCCCAGCCGCAAGGTGTACAGCGAACGGCGACGCTCCATCAACCCACCAATCGTCGAGACGATCAGGCTCGCTACTGCCACGAACAGCGTCACACTGATGCCGATATATGCTAGGTCAGCAAACTCGCGGATTACTGGATTGATATGTGGCTTTTTAGCGTCCGTACCACTCACCACATAGGTCAGATCATACTGATTGGCGTGCGTCATCACCATGGTGCGTAATTTCTCGATATTGTCGTCTGACGTTAGCGCTACCAAATATTCTTTGGCGCCACTCATGTCGACTACATCAGTAATCAGCGATACATGTTCAACCACCGGCTTATTAAAATTCAGCAGGGCAAATTGGTCAGGCCGAGCGTTGGTTGGGCAGGTGTGCTCAGTGTACCTCGCCACATCCTGGCAGCGAATTGCATTGCCATCCTCCCGCGGATACATCGACGCCACCGACGTGACGTACGATTGCTGCTTCAACTGCTCCGCCATATCACCTGGTAGCGACTGCCCAATGATAATCGCCGTTCCTTGTTTTAACTGAGAAAGACCGTTGTCTTTGACGACTTGAGCGTTTAACCCTTCGATACCACTGGTTGCTGTCAGGTAAAAGCTACCAGCAAACAACGCCAGCACCACACCACTCACACCACGGAAAACCGTTCGTGAATGCACCGCCGTACGCTTACCAGCGATCAGCATTGAACCATTATTAGCCCAGCGCGCCGCCAGCAGTGACAGCTTATTCGTCAGCCAGCCACCAGCTAGGACGAGCCCGAACATCACCAGTAGTAGCGCCGCCAGCAGCAGCATAGCTGGGATAGCTGATTCTTTATGTGCCGTCAACCAATCCAGGCCCGGCTTTGACGACAACCAAACAAAGATGGCGATACCAGTTGCTGGCACCAGCGGCCGCCACGCGCGCAGTTTCTTCACCTTCTCGACTGAGCGTGACACACCTAGTGGTGAAATTTGCGCTCGGCGCATCCGCCGCCAGTTAACAAACGTCGTCAGACCCAATGTCAAGCCAATAATCAATGCAAATTGCGTGCCAGTCAGCGCCAAATCACTAGGATTAAACCGCATGCCGCTCAACTTGAAAGCTTGCAGCGGCGCTTGTAATAGCCCAAACCCGCCCAGGCCAATCACCACGCCGACCACTGATGCTAGCAACGACTCCAAGAGCAATATCCGTGTCACCTGCCGCTTGGTCGCGCCGATCAACCGCAAGGCAGCGTAGCGTTTTTCGCGTTGCGCCGCACCCAGCTGTGTTGCCACTGATACAAAAATGACGATTGGAAACAATAAGATGGTTCCACCAATACTAAGTATAATGATGGACATTGGGTCTAGTCCAACATTCGATGTTAGTCCATTCGCGTCTGTGCGGTAGACATTAGCAAAGTCGGAAGTTTGTCCCTGATTTTTCGCCACATCATCACTCGCCGCCACTTCATCAGCGCTGACACCACGCACCATCATCAGCGCATCCGGGCTGGTAGTATATTCACTAGGGATCACGCCGAGGTATTTAGTGTTATTGCCAAAACGCGTCAAGATATTATCCTCAGGATGCTGGGCAACCGCGTCAGCCAGTGCCTGTGATAGATAGTACTCACCAGGACCTGGCGTTTTCAGCTTGGCAAACTGCGGCGACTTCGTCGTACCGTACATCGAATAAGCATGGATAAACTGGTCGCGCCATTTTGAGGCATTACCAAGTCGCACTGCACTACTAATTCTCAGTGGCTCGACGCCATCAATCGGTTGTTGAGAAGCCTCATGGTGTGCTGCCAAACTGATGACTGAGCCCCCAGCACGCCCCATAATCCCATTGACACCAGCCGTCAAGCAGCACACGAGCATAATCCCCAATGCTACCGCTGCTGTCGTCAGCCCCAGACGCGCGAACGACTGACGGCCAGACTTTTGTAGCAACATCCAACTAACGCTCATCAGACAATCCTCACCTTAGCTTTACGAGGCCTCGTCTGTGCCGAGTTTACCGCTGCCTCAGCGCCAGAAATCTGCCCATCGCGGACGATGATTTCCCGGTCAGCGTAGGCGGCAATCGTCGGCTCGTGCGTCACCATGATGACTGTTGTGCCGTGCTCTTTGGCGGTTTTAATGAACAATTCCATGACCTTTTCTGAGTTCAGACTATCCAGCGAACCGGTTGGCTCGTCGGCAAACAGCACTTTCGGCTCAATCACCATGGCTCGGGCAATCGCCACGCGCTGCATTTGTCCGCCCGACAATTCGCCGAGCATACTGTCGGCCTTGTCGCTCAGCTCAACATTGTTCAGCCATGTTCTCGCCCGTTGATAGGCCTCTTTACGTTTGACGCCATTAAGTAGCAGCGGCAGTGCTACATTGTCCAGCGCTGTTAGCTCCGGCACCAATTGCCCAAACTGAAAAACAAAACCAAAGCTGGTGCGCCGTAGCATGCTGCGCTTATCATCGCTCAGTTTGTCAATCCGCCGCCCGTCGAACTCAATTTCGCCACTATCAATCTTGGTAATTGCCGCCAAGCTATGTAGTAGCGTCGACTTACCAGATCCTGACGGACCCATGATCGCCAGCACTTCGCCCGCCTCAACGTCCAAACTAACACCACGCAGTGCGTGCGTTTGCCCGAACGACTTTGTGATATTTTTAGCGCTAATTATTGGTTTGCTCATGCAAAATTTCCTCCTTTAGCCGCGTTAACCGCGAAATAGTTAATTCAATCCAGCGCAAATCCGCCTCCAAATGATACAGTGCATGGTCGATTAGCAGCATGTCCGACAAACTGCTATCGCGCCGCTGCGCTGTCAGCTCGCGCATTCGTTGGATGTGCGCCTGCCGTTGGTTATCCAGATACGGCGACGCATCGCCGTCTTTCAGAATGGCCAATACCGCCTTGATATACATCGTCGCTTGCAGCTGTGGTGACGGCGCTTCTGGTGATTCCAGCCACGCCTGCAAATCCTGCTTGCCCTCATCGGTAATTTCATACCGAACCCGATCCGGCCCGCCCGATTCGCTGGTATCGGCAATCTCTTTGACCTTGTTATCGCGTTTGAGCCGCGCCAAAGTTGAATATATCTGACCAGTTAAAATTGGCTTATCTTTGCCAAAATAACCGTCATATTTTTTCTTCAACTCATAGCCGTAATTTGACTCTTCCGCTAAAAAACCTAACAGTGTATATTGAACGCTCATGCTCTTACTATACACCCGGTGTTTAGTTATTGCAAGAGTTTTATGCACTCAGTGTATAGTGTATTCTATCGCCTAACCTCACCAGAATGCATACTATTATGCAATTTTGACGTATAATGGATGCATGGTTCAGTTTTGCCGAGTATACAACAAACAGCAGTCCATCAAGTCAGCCATGATAGGCGTTGGTAAAATTCTCAGCTTACCACCCTACTTGCTCCTGGCAATTGTCTTGTTTGTGCTGTTTGCGTTTATTATTTTCTTTGCCATCAACGCCAACTTTTACGGCCCACTGATGATGTCGCGGTTGCCGATATTAGACAAAATCTCCCTTTTTGGAACCATGTTCATTGATATATTCAAACAGGGCTTCAGCTCACTCAATGGCGCATTGCTCCTTGTAGTGTCACTTCTCCAAGGATTGTCAATTACCGTCGTCATTTTTACTGCCAAGAAAAATAAACGCAATGAACAGTCGGTCACCAGACAAGTCGGACTCAGCGGCTTGGCCTCTGTGGCTGCCGCCATCGGCCTGGGCTGCGTTCCCTGCGGCACATCACTCATCCTGCCGCTCGTTGCCGTGTTCTTCTCAGGTGCTGCCGCTGCCACTGCCGCCACCGTCGCTGGCACCATCGTCCTGATTATAGCCCTACTGTTAAGCCTCTTTTCACTCTACAAGTCTGGACAAATCGCCTTTATGTATACAGAATTAGCAAAACAGGAGGAACTATGAATCGACAAAAATCAGCAGGCATAGCAATCATTTGGGTTATTTCAGGCATTTTGATTACGGCAATCGTCGCATTGTTTATCTACGGCATCGTTAATCGTCCACCAAATCGCCATGTTGGTGACGGCAAACCGTGGAATGAAAAAATGTCGCAAGGCTCTGCCGAAGCCAAGCATGTGTTTGTTGATTATACTGATTATTTTTGCTCATTCTGCGCCGAAGTTGAAGCAGCCACTAACGCTGATTTCTTTAAAAATGAGTATATCAAATCAGGTAAAGTTCGCTACGAACACCGCGTGGTAACACTGCTCAAAGAAGTCACCGACAACACAGAAACTGGCGCTCACGCTGCTTTTTGCGCCGCCGACCAAGACAAATACTGGCAGTATACCCACGATATCGTGCCACGCATCAAGCGTGATTATTTTGACAAAGGAATCGGCGTGAAAAACGTTGCCGTACCGCAAAAAATTCCACCACTGCCGTTAGACTACTTCCTGGCTTCTGCTAAAGCTGTCGGCATGGACGAGGCGAAGTTTACTGACTGTATGACCAAAAAACCGCACCAAAAAGAAATTGATGACAGCACCCAAAAAGCCTTGTCGCTTGGTGTGAGTGGTCTGCCATACATGGTGATCAATGATTATGTTGCTAGTGGATTTGCTGGTGGTGAAAATGGGCTGAAGGCGATTTTGAAAGCTGGCGGAGTGAACTAATGTCTGCCAAAAAAACGCAAACAAAATCTCAAAAATCATCAAAAGAACGACCGTCAACTCAGCCTCGCCGTGAGGCAAAAACCAACACGGCATCCTACAGCACATCCAGGCTGAGCAGTGTTTTATTCACCACCCTACTCTTGCTGGCGGTAGCCGCCATGGGGGCATTATTTTACCTTCAGTCAAAAGAACCGCCCGTCCAGCGCCCAACCGTTCTGGAAGATGAAAAATACTATTTCACCGATTCGCGCTATGCTGGCATTCGCTCCAAGTTTGTGACGCGCGACACCAAACGCGAAAAGGTCTCAATTGAATATCCAATTACCAGCAATTCCAAAATCAACAAACTCATCGCCCGAGCAATTGACCGCGCCGACAGTGATTTTCGCTACACCTCATCGAGCACCATCACCTTTGAGCGACCAATGACCGAAACTATCAGCTATCAAGTTACACATAATAATCCCGCTGCCCTGTCCATCATCGTCAACATCAAACAAGACATGCACGGTGCACATCCAGTGTCGTTGACGCTGTTTTGGACCTTCGATAAAGATTCTGGCGAGGTGATTAGCCTGGATAATTTGACTGAAAAATCAGAGGAAGCCACCAAGGCAATCGTAGCGGCCGCTCAGCGCGACGTCGCACAAACCATCAAACAACGCCACCAACCAGAAGCAAATCTCGAGGAGATGATCACCAAAGAAACATTGGCAAACTTCACCATCACCGACGATGGCAACACCTTAGCTTGGCCAATTGGACAAGCCTCCTTGCTGCCATCAGCCTACGGCGAGCTGACCATCAAAGTGCCGGCCGCTGCCGTCGCCAAATACCTGCAAAATCCAACAGCTCAAAAACTAGCTAACTTCCCCAAACCACCCGAGCCAAAGCCAGAACCAACACCAGCGCCCGCTGCGCCAGCACCTGCACCAGCCACTGGCAATAAAGTGATTGCGTTGACGTTTGATGACGGGCCGGGACCATATACCGCGCACCTACTGGACATCTTGGATCAATATGGTGCCAAAGCGACATTCTTCTTGATCGGCAGCAAAGTTTCTGGGCAGGCCAGTGTCGTACGCAGCATCCAGGCGCGCGGCCATCAACTAGGTAATCACTCGTGGTCACACCCGGAACTACCTAAGCTATCAGTTGACCAAATTGCTGGCGAAATTGACCGTACCAACGAGGCTATCAAACAAGCCACTGGCGTCAAGCCAACCATTCTACGACCACCGTATGGTGCAGCCAACGGTGTGGTTTTAGAACAACTTCGGACGCGTGGCATGTCGTCAATTTTGTGGTCAGTTGACACTCGTGATTGGGCTGATCGCAATAGCCAGATCGTCTGTTCACGTGCTGTCGCTGGCGCTCGTCCTGGAGCCGTCATCTTGATGCATGACATTCACCAAACTTCCGTCAATGCCGTGCCGTGTATCCTCAGTTCACTGAAACAGCAAGGGTATTCGTTTGTGACGATACAACGGTTGAATTAGTCCGACCGATCAATGTCAAACAGCTTATATTTTGAAGAAGCGCCGCGTAGTAATTTTATCTTTGATGACGGCACACCAAAGTGCTTCGCCAACAACTTCACCGCCGCCACATTCGCTCGCCCCTCAATAGCCGGCGCCTTGGTGTAAATCGTCAGCGAACCATCATTATTCGTGACGACTTCTTCGCAGTGACGGGAGTTGGGTTTGAGATGGACGGAGATTTTCATGATTAATATCTTACAGGCTTTGTCATATCGCCTTTCCTTTAGCCCTATTATACCCCCTTAAGACAAACTTTGCGTATTGTATTACCATGCGATAGGCAACGCACAGTTGCTCGCCAAAATACTAACATTACGCTATGCTATTAGAAAATAAATGAAAGGGCGCCAAATGATTTTTGCAAAAAAACTTAAACAATTACGTCAACAAGCCGGTTGGTCACAAGAGCAACTAGCCGATCGACTCAACGTTACGCGACAAGCAGTTG
>CAMURE010000026.1 GCA_947097375.1 uncultured Candidatus Saccharibacteria bacterium | reverse complement strand
AGAGCAGCGGGCTCATAACCTGTTGGTCGCTGGTTCGATCCCAGCCACCCCCACCAAAAGTGTCATGTTAGAACCTCCGGCCATTGGTCGGAGGTTTTTGGTGTTGTCAGGGGTGGCGGTGTCCTGCTGCCTCTTGGCTTCGCCCTCCAGGACTGCTGGGAGGTTGCTGTCGAGCAGGTAGTGGTAGACGGCTTTGTGTTGACTGTTGGTGATCTCGTCGTCGTCGAGGTAGATCTTGTCGAAGACGGCTTGGTTGAGGTCGCGGCGTGAGTTGTCGGTGGCTGCGAGGTATTGCTGTTGTCCGTCGTGGAGGACGGAGAGGCATTGGTCGAGGGCGGTGTGGAGTTTGTCTCGGGAGGTTTGTAGGTGGCGGAGTTGGCGCTCTGCTGCTACTTGGCTGGTTCGTAGGCGGTCTTGTTCTTTGCGGAGTAGCTCGACATCGATAGCTCCGGCGTAGTAGGCCTGCATCAGGCGTTCGCTGTGGGCGGTGGCTTCGGCGAGGGTGGTGTAATACGGGAGATGTGCCTACTAGTTCCTGAGAGTTTGTGCTATATTAAAAAGTAGGATGAGGAAACGATTGCGACTATTCCGATTACGAGAGCAAGAGCCACCAGTAGCTCAGCAGCCAGAGGCTACATCTGCCGCAGATGCAGCTCACGGGAGAATGTCTCACGAGGAAACAGTGTGTGAAAAATGCGGACGGCCGTATGCGCGTGCGCATGAGAAAGAGCTTGGGAAGAGAGCCTTGAAAATGGACGCAGAGGAGATGGCCGAAGTGCCAAAACGACGGTTCGAGACAGCCGAAGAACTCGTGCGTGATTTCTCTGCCAAATATCCAGAAGTAGCAGCACAAATTCGAAAAAAATTGTCGCCTAAATGGGAAGCCGAAACATGGAAGCGTATCGACAAGGACTGGAATTTGCGTACTGTGGATGACCTTCCATAGGGTACTATCATAAAATTCCTCTGCACACTCACCCATCTTGACTAAACCCACCCGACCCCTCATAATATAGCCATACTTTCTGATAAAACCAACATGAACATGCTGAAACTCAAACGATTTTGGTACCACGTGCGTCACGATTATTTGACGCTGAATAACGTTGTGGTTGCGGCGGCGGCGCTGATCGCGCTGAGTTGGGCGTGGGGGTCGATTGAGTCGATGCAGCGCAATTATGAACTGCAACAGATGGTCGATCAAAAAAAGTACCAGCTGACGGTCGAGAAATTGCGCACTGAACTGCTGGCATATGAATCGAAATATTATGAAAGTGACGAATACCTCGATCTCGCAGTGCGCCAGCGCCTGGGCCGCGGTTCGCCCAGCGAAAAGTTGCTGATCGTGCCATCAACCGACGCGGCCAAGCAGCAACCGACCGCCCACAATACGCCGCAAAAGCAATCGACTAGTAACTTCCAGCAGTGGATTAATTTCCTCTTTGGCGCGCGGCGGACGAATCAGAACTTGCAAAAATAATGCGTGTTTGCTAAGATGGACAATGTGCCGCGGGGTAGAGCAGCCTGGTAGCTCGTTTGGCTCATAACCAAAAGGTCGTAGGTTCAAATCCTACCCCCGCAACCATGTTTCGTTGATGTTTCGGCCTCATGAGTTGGGGCCGTTTTTATTTTTGATACAGGTGAGTCATGGTGTAAATTGGCTGGGGTAGCCTGCGTCTGGCCTTTTTGATCTGGTCATGCTATATTAGAACATCATGACAGAGCGTCTAAGTTTATTGCCTCAACTACCCGCTAGACAGTTTCCTCCAGAAATCGATGCCCAGTGGAGGAATCAGATTGATAGAGATTTTAGAGAGAGTTGCTCTGATGGTTTGAGTAATTCGAGATCGCCAGAGTATCAGATGTACCTCGGGGCAATTGCACGCGCCAATGAGGCGAGAAATCAACTCTTGAAAGAAAATCAATTCCTGACGACAGAAGAGGCAGTCAAAGAACTTGGTGGTGGGGAGTATGCTTCCAGCATTACACTTGCTGCGGTGCGCCGCGGTAGCGTTCTTGCAGTTCCTGATCACGGATATCACCTTTATCCGACCTTTCAGTTTGATAGCAATAGAGTATCGCCGTTGGTAGGTTTACTTCATGATGTGCAGATGCAACGTTTGGACGGGGAGAAGCCCGATCCCTGGGATTTATTAACTTTTTTCAGTGTTAGAAGGAAGCTTCTCGGGGGTGCGGCCTTAAAGGATTGTCTGTGGAAAGAGAAACTTGCAGATGCCTCTCAATATATTGTTGAGAATGCTCTTGTTTAGCATTCATCTACATGTCTCATCGATCCAGTCAAGATACGGCCGTGATCCAGCAGCGATATCAAACGATATTATCTCTGCCACGTCATAGCTATGGAGCGACCTGACTACTCTTTCAATTGCTGCGAAGTCATCCTTACGCGACTTGATAAGCATCAAGATCTCTGCATCGCATTCAAATTTTCCTTGCCAAATGTGGGTTGACTGAATCGGCAGCAGCTGCACACACGCGGCCAGTTTTTGCTCGACGAGAGCCTTGGCGATGTTCTCTTCGCTTCGCTCTCTTTTCCTACTGACACCATGGTCATGGAGTATCCACTCCTCATCACGCTGCCAATTTCCCCGCCGCAATGCGCACGGCCTCTGACCAGGCAACGAAACAATTTGGTGTGCTCATCAGTTGTTTGGCGGTCAGGCCGTGGCGGATGGCGAGGCTGAGGCCGGTCATCAAGTCGCTAGCGCCTGGTGCAACGATGGTGGCACCGAGTAACACGCCTTTTTTGTCGCTGATCAATTTGACAAACCCACTGCGTCGGTCGGTGATGTTGCTGCGAGCGGTCAAAGTCAGCGGCGCTAGGGCGACATTTATCTTCAAGTCGCGGCGCAGACAGTCGTCCTCGTCTAGTCCCGTTCGGGCGATCTGCGGGTCGGTGAAGGCGATCGTCAAACGCGGCCTATCGTCAAGCGCGATAAAATTACGGTGTAGTAAGTTGTGTGCAGCGGTGCGGCTGTGGCTGAGGATGGTGTGTGTCTGTGCCTGAAGGTCAACGACGCTGCCAGCCGCAAAGATGTGCCGCGCCGAAGTCTGCATCGCTTCGCTGACTTGAATGCCATGTTCAGTATACGCTACGCCCGCATTTTCTAGGCCAATGTCAGTTGTCGGCAAGCGGTCGTCAGCGATGAGGATCTCATCAACGCGCACTGAATGTTGCTGGCCACCACGAGCGTAGGTGACGCGCTTTGCGATGCCGTCTTTCTGGACGGTGACCAGCTTTGTCTGGGTGAGGATGTTCATGCCGCGCTGTGCCTTGGCGTCAGCGGCGATCAGTTCGCCAACTTCTTGGTCAAACTCGGGCAAGATACGCCCGGCGGTCTCGGCGACATACACCTTGCTGCCAAAGGTCGAGAATAAATATGCCAGCTCCATCGCTGTCGTGCCAGAGCCGACAACGAACAGTGTTTTGGGCGGGCGTTTGAGCGAGAGGACGGTTTGTGGCGTGTGATGAGCCACTTCGTCGAGGCCCGGGATGTGATCATCGCGCCAGGTTGAGCCACTGGCGATCAGGAATTTGCGCGCTGATAAGTGGCGGCGATTGACGGTGATCTCGTTGGGACTGAGAAAGTGGGCACTACCGGTAAAGACGCTGATGCCTTGTTTCTCGTAGTAACTGCGGTTGCCGCCGGTGCCGGTGCGCTTGATGGCGGTGTCCTTCCAGGCGAGTAGCGACGGATAATTATAGCCGACCGTGCTGGTGCGCAGGCCGAACTTGGCCGCTGTTTTGGCCTCGTGGTAGACGTCGGCAGTGTAGAGTAGGGCGCCCGTCGGAATGTCGCCCCAGTTTGGGGATTCGCCGCCAAAGGTACCGCGCTCGATGATGGCGACTTTCTTACCAGCGCGCGCCAAGACAGTTGCGGCCGGTGAACCGCCAGCGCCGCTGCCGATAACAATTACATCATAGTCAAAAGTTGGTTTTTGTGCCATGTGCCCCCTACATGATCGTCTTATGGTGTTGATAAACAAATGCTGCGTCGGTGTGTAGTTTCTGTAGCAGCTGCGTCGCGCGGTGTCGGATGTCGTTTGTGGTAATTTCTGGTCGGGTCTCGCACCAGCTCATCACGCCGAGGGTGACTGACTTGGCGATATCATCAGCTTGGCCTTCGGGTGTGCGGATACTCAGGCAGGTCGCCATGATAGAGTGGTGGAGTTTTGTCGGATCAAACTCTTCGCTCGGCCGCTTGCCGCGCTTGATGACATCGACGATTGGTCGGTTTGCATGCTCGCTTGGCATTAAAAACCCCCGTAGCTGACGATGCCGAGCACTCGATCAACGAACAAAAAGCCGCCCAAAATGATCAAGCTGCCACCGGCTGCAAATTGCAAGAAACGTTTATGCGCCATCCGCCACTGTTGTAGATGGGCGAGGGAATGGCCGCTACCGACCAGCACCAAGACGACGATCAGCGACAGCAGCGATATGACGACGTAAAGGGTGATGGCGATGAGGCGCCACTCGGTTGATGGTAGTAGGACGGTTGCCAGCCCCGCCGCCGCCATCGGCCCGACAATGAACAGTAATTCAGCCACCACGCTCGCCATCCCGAGACTAAAGGCCTCGGCGCTGTGGCGCGTCGCTTTTGAGCGCTTTGATAGGTAGGTCGCGAAGCTGCGCGGCAGCCACAAGGCTGTACCTTCGCCCCGTCGGTAGTACACTGCCCAAGTCGCCACGCCCAATCCAACCATCAGCCCGCAGACGATGGCCGCCACCAGCTGCTCGGCTTGAGCAGCGTGATGAATGACCAGCGACAGATAGTAGACGATCGCTGATATCAGCAGCGCTGTCAACACCAACACTCCACACACGAATCCGTTCATCAGTCGCAATACTTTTCGGCGGGCGGTTTGCTTGCCGAGGGAATGGCCACTGAGCAAGGTCAAGACGCTGACGCTGAGCTGAAAACTAGCGTGGATCAGTGCCGAGAAGGCGACGATGGCGAGTGATGAAATAATAGCCGGGGTCATGTTTGTGTAAAATCCTCTCCCTCCAGTTTATCACAAGCGGTTTGGCAAGGGAAGGTGACGGGGCAGTATTGACGCGACCCGTCAGGATGGTTATCATACTATTGCACTTATGTCAAATCTGTGCTATAGTAAAGCCACGGTTTAACAAACACAGAAAGGTAATAACATGGATATCGCTGAGCACGAGCTTGGGCAGTTTTTAGATGCGGTCAATAACGATCGGCTGCGGACGTGGCAGCGCCGGCGGACGTGCGAGGAGCTACGTTCGTTGGTGGTGCGGCGGCTGGAGATGCTGGATGAAGAGGGGGTGGAGTTGGCAGTTTAGCCCTGTGGGCAGTATGGATCGGCTCTTGTTTGAGTAGCAGTTTGGTCTCGTCTGACAGGTAAGCTTTCGAGGCAGTTGAGATTTTGCGCCTCGTTTGGTACAATTGGTGACGTGTGGCACCGTAGCTCAGCTGGTTAGAGCGCAGGACTCATAAGCCTGAGGTCGGTGGTTCGGGTCCACCCGGTGCTACCAGAGTTGTTTTTTATCCGCGGTCTGTATGAGCCGCGGTATTTTCATATGTGGATGACACATTGCGCACGCTATTGCAAGAGTTGACGATAGGATGATATGATTGTGAAAATAAAACCGCCCGGGTGATTGTTCGCAACTTTGCAGTATGTGTCATAATATCCTCATGAGACGACTGATTGCGGTATCGGGTGGAGTGGACAGCGTGGTGCTCCTCGACAGCGTATTACGGCATGGGCAGGACGAGGTGGTGGTGGCTCACTTTGATCATGGAATTCGGGCAGAATCAGCGGCTGATGCGCGGTTCGTGGCGGGGCTAGCGCGCCGGTATGATGTGCCATATGTTACCAGGCATGAGGAATTGGGGCCGGCAGCCAGCGAAGATGTGGCGCGTCAGCGGCGGTATCAATTTCTCTTTGACGCGGCGGCACGCTGGGGTGGGCGGGTGACGACGGCCCATCACCAGGATGACGTGATTGAGACGATAGCGCTCAATCTGCGGCGTGGTACGCGCTGGCGGGGCTTGGCGGCTATGGGCGATCAGCGGATCGAGCGGCCGCTATTGGAATGGACAAAGCAAGACATATATGATTATGCACTGCGCCACCGGCTGGAGTGGGTAGAGGACGCAACAAATCAATCGAGCACCTATCTGCGTAATCAGCTGCGCCGACAGTTGCAGGCGAAATTGACTGACGAGCAGCGGGCGGCGCTTGGTCGGTTATGGCACCAGCAGTGGCAGCTGCGCCGAGAGATTGACAAAGAGACATTGCGGTTATCGTCACGTCTTGGCAGTCGTTATTTTTGGGCGCATATCCCGATCGAGCCGGCGCGCGAGCTACTACACCGAGAAGTGCAGCGACTGACTGGCGTGTCGCTACTCTCAGCACAGCTGGATCGACTGCTGATCGCCATCAAAACTGGCCGAGCAGGAACGGTGTGGCAGCCAGCCGCCGGCGTGCGGGTGAAATTATCCGTAAAAAGTGTTACAATAAAACGAGTGACTCGCTAGGACGAAAGAGAAAGGATTATGTGACGTATGGCAGGAAAGACGCCAAAGAATACTAAGAAAGGGGTCGGGCAGGTTGCCCGGTTTGGATTGTTTTGGGCAATCATTATTTTTCTTGGACTGGCAGTGTATGCGGCGCTGTCGCCAAATAGCAATCTGAAGAACGTGGCGTTGACCGAGGTGGTGCGACGGGCAAATGCCGGGGAAATTACCAAGATTGATATCCAGGGCAATGATTTGAAAGTTACCCCCAAAGGTCAAAAACAGCCGACCGAGAAATCAGTCAAGGAATCTGGTAGTACGATCTATGAACAGGGCTTGAACAAGGACGCCAAGGTCGAAATTAACGTTCTGCCGCCATCGCAAACCGGTGAGGTGCTGTGGAATCTGACGGTGATGATTGTGCCGGTGGTGATCATCGTAATCTTTTTCATGTTCATGATGCGCCAGGCCCAGGGGCAGAATAATCAAGCGATGGGCTTTGGCAAATCAAAGGCGCGGCTGTACGGTGAGGACAAAGAGAAGGTGCTGTTTGAGGATATTGCTGGTAATGACAATGCCAAGCAGGACCTGCAAGAAGTCGTCGATTTCCTGAAACACCCGAAAAAATACAAGGAGCTGGGTGCTAAGATTCCGAAGGGTGTCTTGCTAGTCGGTAATCCGGGTACCGGTAAAACCATGCTGGCGCGGGCGGTGGCTGGCGAGGCGGGCGTGCCGTTCTTCTCGATTTCTGGTTCGGAGTTTGTCGAGATGTTCGTCGGTGTTGGTGCTAGCCGGGTGCGTGATCTGTTTTCAAAGGCTAAGAAAAATGCGCCGTGTATCATTTTCATCGACGAGATTGATGCGGTGGGTCGTAAGCGCGGCTCGGGTATGGGCGGCGGCCACGATGAGCGCGAGCAGACCTTGAACC
>CAMURE010000025.1 GCA_947097375.1 uncultured Candidatus Saccharibacteria bacterium | reverse complement strand
TGGAGGGTAATAATGGTGTTCATTGGAATTTTGGTTGGGCTAATTATACTGGTTTTGCTGGTGGTGGTGCATGAATTGGGCCACGCGATTGTCGCGCGGCGAAATGGTGTGGTGGTTGAGGAATTTGGTATCGGCTTTCCGCCGGCTGCGAAAAAATGGCAGTCCAAAAAGAGTTTTCTCGGCAAGAATGTGGTGTTTAGTCTAAACTGGCTGCCACTCGGCGGGTTCGTCAAGCTGAAGGGTGAATATGATTCGGCCGAAGGCGCGGGAACGTATGGCGGTGCTACGTTTTGGGTAAAGACCAAGATTTTGCTAGCCGGCGTGATGATGAACTGGCTGACCGCTGCCCTACTGTTCATGATATTGGCGCTGGTGGGGATGCCAAAAATTTTACCACAGCAAGCGGTGCTGCCATTTGATTCGCGAGTGGAACGTTCGGCGTTGACGGTGGCGCGAGTGACGCCAGGCTCGCCGGCAGAAAAGGTTGGCCTTCAGCGTGGTGATGAAGTGCGAAAGATCGGCGATCATAGTGTGGCGACACCGGCGGAACTGTCAGCAGCGACGAAAGCACAGGCTGGTCGCGAGGTGACGATTGAGCTGGTGCGCGGCGGTCAGGCGCTTACTAAACAGGTTCGGCTACAAACTGCTGAGCAAGCAAAAAGTGGCGGTTATCTCGGTGTTGGCCCGCAGCAGACGGAGACGATTCACAGTACCTGGTCGGCGCCAATCGCAGCAGTGGTGACGACGGGGCAATTGACGTATGAGACAGTGGCGGGCGTTGGTTCAATTCTCATAAAAACAGTTAACGGGACGATCGGGCAATTATTTGGCTCGCCAGAGTCTCGCCAGGCGGCCAAGGCTGATCTGGCGGCGGTTGGTGAAAGTGTGGCCGGGCCGGTCGGCATCTTGGGTGTGCTGTTTCCGTCAGTGCTGAGCTCTGGTGTGACGCAGATTTTACTGCTGGCGGCAATCATTTCGTTGACACTAGCGGTGATGAATATACTGCCAATTCCGGCGCTAGACGGTGGGCGATGGTTTACGATGCTTGGCTTTAAGCTATTTGGCAAAAAGCTGACGCGGGAGCGCGAGGAAACGATTCAGGGTATCGGCTTCCTGGTGTTGATGGCGCTGACAGTTTTGGTGACGTGGAGTGACATTACGAAAGTGTTAAGGGGGTAGATATGAGAAAGCAGGTGAGGAGTGAAAAAAACCAACCAACAAAGGGACGACTGAATAAACATAATTGGTGGCTACTCGTTGTGCTGCCAGTGTGGACGTACGCGGCGTTTTGGATGGCGCAGCTGGTCGTGCTTGGCCTGGTGTGGGTGCTTAGTCGTGTTGGCGTGCCGCTTGGTTCGGTGAATGAGGTGCTGCTAAATGCAACGGGCTCAGTCCTCGTATATGTGCTAGCGGTAATCTTGGTGGTGAGTCTGCCATTTTATGTCCGTCGCCGCCGGACGACACTGAAAGAAATGGGAGTGACTGACTGGCCATCATGGTGGGACGTAGTGATTACACCAGCGGCCTTTATTGTATACATGATTTGTTCAGCGGTATTTTTAACAGTGGTGACTAAACTGATAGCAATTGATATGCATCAGCCACAGGCACTGCCATTCTCGCAGTCGATGCTTGGTACTCAGTGGCAATATATCGCCGCGTTTATGACGATAGTAGTGTTGGCGCCGGTGGCGGAGGAGTTGTTATTCCGCGGTTATTTGTACGGTAAATTACGGCGGACGGCGCCAGTTTGGATGGCGGTTTTGATCACCAGCCTGACGTTTGGGGCAGCGCATTTGTGGGGAGGCAGCGGGTCACTCCAGTGGGCGGTTGCGGCCGATACCTTTGTGCTGAGTATCGTGATGAGCCTGGCGCGTGAGTATACGGGCGCAATTTGGGTGCCAGTTCTGATGCATATCGCGAAAAACAGCATCGCCTTTTATGCGCTGTACGTTAATCCCAACCTTTTAGAGCAACTAAAGTCGGCGCTGCTGCCGCTCATTGGAGGAATATAAGATGCGAATGAGTCAACTATTTACCAAAACGGCCAAGACCGCGCCAGCGGACGAAGTGTCGAAAAATGCCCAGCTCCTCATCCGCGCGGGATTTGTCTATAAAGAGATGGCGGGCGTGTATGCGTATCTGCCGCTGGGTCTGCGTGTTTTAGGGAATATCAAGCAGATCGTACACGAAGAAATGACAGCGATTGGTAGTAATGAATTGATTATGACTGGGCTGCAGCGCAGGGATGTCTGGGAAAAGACTGGACGGTGGGATGACGAGGTGGTTGATATTTGGTTCAAGACGAAACTGAAGGACGAGACGGAGCTGGGTCTAGGCTGGAGCCACGAAGAGCCAATTGTTCATATGCTTCAGCAGTTTGTGAGGAGCTACAAAGATTTGCCGATTAGTCTCTATCAGTTCCAGACAAAAATGCGCAACGAGCTGCGCGCCAAGAGCGGGATTATGCGCGGCCGGGAGTTTGTGATGAAAGATATGTACTCGGTGCACGCTAGCAAACAAGACCTGGACGAATATTATGAACAAGTAATTGATGCATACAAGCGTTGCTATGATCGCCTTGGCATCGGTGGTGATACATATGTGACATTTGCATCAGGCGGAGCGTTCACCAAATTTAGTCACGAGTTCCAGACGATTTGCGATGCTGGGGAAGATTATATTTATCTACATCGTGGCCGCAATATCGCTGTCAATGAAGAGGTGCTCGATGACGCAGTGGCAGAACTGGGCGTTAATAAGCATGAATTAGAGAAAGTTAAAACTGCTGAGGTCGGCAATATCTTCAATTTTGGCACACAAAAAACTGACGAGATGGGACTGTACATTACCGATGCTGGCGGTCAGCGACAGTCGATATATATGGGGTCGTACGGCATTGGTATCACGCGGGTGATGGGTGTGATTGCCGAAAAAATGTCGGATGATAAGGGGCTGGTCTGGCCGGAGAATGTTGCTCCGTTCAAAGTTCATGTGGTGGCGATTGGTGATAAGGGTCAGGAGCTAGCGAGTACATTATATACCGAGCTAGCAGAAAAGAGTGTGGAGGTGCTACTGGACGATCGGGCTGAGCGGCCGGGTGTCAAGTTTGCTGATGCAGAGTTGATGGGGTTGCCGTGGCGGATTACGATTGGCGAGCGAGCGATTGACAGTGATGGATTATTCGAACTGACCGAGCGGGCGACTGGTGAGACGAAGAAGCTAGATTATCAGCAGCTGCTTAGGTTTTGTTTGGAGCGCGGGTGATCACATTGTCTGATATGTGCGACGGAGGCCAGATTGCATCAGGGGCTCTGTCATGTATTGACATGGTTTGGGGTGATTGCTATACTCGTAGAGACTTAAATAACCATATGGATAAGCGCTATATATAGCACTTTTTGTTTTTGTAGACGCTATATATGGAGTGAGGAGAGTAACATGAATAAGGTATATCAGATTACCGAGAGTGGTCAACGTGAACTAGAACGAGAGCTGGAGGAGCTAAAGAGTCAGCGCGGTGAGATCGCTGATAAAATTGCGGCGGCGCGGGATTTTGGTGATTTGAGTGAAAATGCAGAGTATGATGCGGCGCGTGAGGCTCAAGGGCTGCTAGAAACGCGCATCACCGAGATTGAAACAATTTTGCAGAATGCGAGCATCATCCAGGCTGGCAGCAGCTCAACAGTGACACTGGGTAGTACGGTAGAACTGGAGGCGAATGGTAAGGCAGTGGTTTATACTGTTGTTGGGCCGGTCGAGGCGGATCCACTAGAAGGGAAGGTCTCGAATGAGTCGCCGATCGGCCAGGCGTTGATGGGCAAGGCGGTTGGTGATACGGTAACGATCAGCACGCCAAAGGGCGAGTTGGCGTATACGGTGGTAGCGCTGCGGTAGGATCTTGAGGCGATATTTGCGACAGTTTGTTACTTAAAATACGTTACGAAAGATGCGATATAGTATGCGCGACAGTGTATGTTGCTTTCTAAATATGTGCTGCCTTGTCGTTTTTTCTAATTTCTTCCGTACAGCTTGACGTGCTTGTTTCCGTACTTTTTTCAGCATCAGTCGCTGAGACCCACTTTTAGATGACTGGTTGAGAATGATGTCATCTTCTACTGGCAGGTTCTGTTGATTAAACTGCTCCATGATCGTTTTTGCCGGTGCAGCATTGGTTTTTGGATGATAAAAGTTGTGTATTGCTAGGGTTACTCGGCCGAGACGCCTTTGCATTTCTTTAGAAAGCTCACTAGGTTCAAGCTCCAATTCCTTGAGCGCATCCTCGAGAGCGTATGCTTCCTCTGGATATTTTTCACGGAGTAAATCAGCCACATTAACCACGCTCATCAGTGTATGGAGTGGATAGGCTGGGGGTTCCGTCCCGCTCCTTAGTTCTTCTATCCACGAATGAGCATTATGGTAGAGCTCCTTTGCCCGATCTGGATCGTTACAGCCATCAGGCAAGTCCACTTCCCATGAGGATATTGTTGCAGCTTCGCCTGTTTCCATTACCGTAGGTATACTATCTTTGAACATTACCCCCTAATTATTCAATAGTTATCTAATTTTTGCAATACCTTGAGTTGCAAATATCACTAAGGCAAAGTGCTGTTGAGTGATATAATATAGCATATGAGACGATTTTTCTTTGGGATAGTCGCGGTGATTGCGCTGTTGGTTGGATTCGGGTCAACGGCGCAGGCGACAAATAACTTTACGATTAGTAATTACAATGTCGATATGGAGTTGGGGCGTGATAGCGAACGGCGTTCGACACTGCGTACCAAATTGACCATTACTGCGGACTTTCCACCGCGGCAGAACCATGGTATCGCACCGGTGTTCGTCAAGAAATATGATAAACACCCGACTCGCTTTACGCTGGAGTCTGTGGCAGACGAGCAGGGCACACCGCTGGAGCATACGTGGCGTGATAATGAGCTGAGAATTGGCAATAAAGACACCTATGTCGATGGTAAAAAGACCTATGTCATTACCTATACACAGCGGGATGTAACAAAATTATATCACGATACGGGTAAGCAGGAGTTTTATTGGGATGCGATCGGCACTGGCTGGCAGGTGCCAATTCGGTCGGCATCGGTGACACTCAAGCTAAGTCCAGAGCTAGTGGATGCTAAGCAAACGAACCTCCAGTGTTATCAGGGAATATTCGGCAGTAGCCAGCACTGCGAGGTGCATGAACAAGGCGGTGTATTGATGGCGAAGGCACGCGCACTGCCAAAGAAAGCTGGCGTGACAATCGCGATCGGATTTATGCCGGGGACATTTGCTGCGTACCAGATGTCATTTATGGAGCAGCTGATTGATTGGTGGACAAAGTTACAGACAATACTACTCGCAGTGGTACCGATAGTAGCGGGTTTAATCGCCGTAGCTTATCATCGGTCGATTGGTCGCCGTAAAGAGTTGGAGCCGATTCCGCCGGAGTATTTACCGCCACAAGATACAAGCGTAATGACCTCCGCTAGACTAGTACGGCCATTTTATATGGTCAGGGGATCAACGTTTGCAGCACAGATGCTAGACCTGGCAGTGCGGCATTATATTCAGATCATTGAAGTAAAGCCGCGCACTATGTGGCGGGCGGCCGAGTATGAAGTGAAGGTTATACAAGACCCAAACATGCTTCTTACTGAGGAGAAAAAGCTCTTGCAGGATATATTTGGGCGTTCGCCGGCAGTTGGTGATGTGCTTAATCTCAAGACACTGCGGAATAATGTTGCTTACGCCAGGCGTATCCATAATAGTATAAAGCGTCTCGATAAGCGAATTACTGGGGTGTATGGGCTAAAGGCGCGTGATCCACGACATACGCGACGTTTTCGGCGATATGCTGCAGTTATCGGTATTTTTACCGTACTACTGCTATCGCCAGTGTTCTTAGTGATGGCGGTGGCGGTATTTTGCCTGTCGTTTAGTAAAGTACTCACCGACAAAGGTTTGGCACTCAGGCGGTATTTGGCGGGATTGAAGATGTACATTGGCGTGGCTGAAGCTGAGCGTTTACAGATGCTTCAGAGTCCTGAGGGTGCGGAAAAAGTGAAGGTTGATGCGACTGATGAGAAACAATTGGTGAAATTGTATGAGCGAGTCTTGCCGTATGCGGTGCTGTTTGGACAGGAAAAGAAGTGGAGTGCGCAGCTGGGTCAGTACTATGAGCAGGTTGGTGAGCAGCCAGATTGGTACAGTGGTCAGGGTGCGTTCAATGCGGCGGCGTTTGCAGCTGGGATGAATAGTCTATCAAGCGTGGCCAGTAGCGCCAGTGATTATTCATCAACCTCTGGCGGTTCCACTGGAGGCGGCTTCGCTGGTGGTGGAGGTGGCGGCGGTGGAGGTGGCGGCTGGTAAGTTATGCATGACATTTTATTGTTGGTAGTAGCGGCCGTTCTGTTGGTGTTGTCAGGGTCATTTTCAGGTTTGAATATTGGACTGATGATGGCGCGGCCCGATGATTTGAAACGTAAAGCTCGGCAGGGCGACGCAATCGCTGCACGGGTGTATCGCTATCGCAAAGACGGTTATTATCTGATCTTTTGCATCTTGCTGGGTAATGTTGGCGTCAATACGGCGATGTCGATTTTGCTGGGTAATATGACGAACGGCGTGATTGGCGGGTTGATTGCCACATTACTGATCACGATGTTTGGCGAGATTTTGCCGCAAGCGATTTTTACGCAGCGCGGTTACCAGATTACGCGTTATTTCTTTTGGCTGCTGGACGTGATTTATGTACTATTTTGGCCACTGGCTCATCCAATGTCGAAACTATTGAACCGTTGGGTGGGCAAGGAGGTGCCACAGCTGTACTCACACCAAGAGCTGGAGCAGATTATTCACGAGCATGCTGAGCGGTCGGACAGCCCGGTTGATTATGACGAGAGTCGAATCGCGGCGGGAGCACTGCAGTTTAGCAAGAAGACGGCTGGCGATTTGGTGACGCCGATGAATGAGGTGTTTACAGTGGAGTTGGATGATGAGCTGGATGCGACGCTGCTGGCTCAGATTAAACACGCTGGCCATTCGCGGATCCCCGTCTGTGATGACGGCCGGTTGGCAGGAATTTTATATGTGAAGGATGTGGTAGGGCGCGAGCTGCCGCTGCCGATTAGCCAATTGTACCGTGACAAGATTCATGACATTGATGCGCGGTCGCGGCTGGATACGGTGCTCAGCCGATTTATCCAAACGCGTAATCATTTGTTTGTGGTGATGGATGACGAGAAGGAGCTGGGCATCATCACACTGGAGGACGTGATTGAAGAGATTTTGGACCAGGAAATTGAGGACGAGTACGATGGGGGATAGGTTGGGTGGGCTTTCTGTTGTGGTATGCTGAAAAGTAGATTTTGATAATACAGTGGTGGGCACAGGGTAGGTTGGTTGTTGATGCGCGACAGCCGGTAAAGCCTCTTGAGGTGGTTGATCCGTCAGATAACGAAACGGTCATATTTACGAGCGTGTGGGTGCAAAAGCCTAAGGGGTAGATTGCTATTTAGGTAGTAAATTGGCTAAAAGTACTTGACTTTTTATAGTACCTTGTATAACATAGTACTATGTATAATGA
>CAMURE010000024.1 GCA_947097375.1 uncultured Candidatus Saccharibacteria bacterium | reverse complement strand
CAATCAAGGGTCGCGGTACTGTGGCAACTGGTCGTATCGAGCAGGGTGTTGTTAAGATTAATGACGAAGTTGAAATCGTTGGTATTCGCCCAACCCAGAAGTCTGTGGTGACCGGTATTGAGGCATTTAAGAAGTCTCTGGATCAGGGTCAAGCGGGTGACAACGCCGGTGTCTTGCTGCGCGGTATTGAGCGGACTGACATTGAGCGCGGCCAAGTCTTGGCAAAGCCGGGCACTATTACCCCACACACCGAATTTGAAGCTGAAGTATACATCTTGAAGAAGGAAGAAGGCGGTCGCCACACTCCATTCTCCAAGGGTTACAAGCCACAGTTCTACTTCCGCACCACTGACGTGACTGGTGAAGTTGAACTGCCAGCTGACAAAGAAATGGTTATGCCAGGCGACACCGTAACCTTCAAGGTTAAGTTGCTCGCCCCAATCGCTATGGAGCAAGGTTTGAACTTTGCTATTCGCGAAGGTGGCCGTACCGTTGGTGCTGGTGTGGTGACAAAGATTAACAAATAGTCTTTACGCTGCAACCCAAAAATCCCCTGGTTTCCGGGGGATTTTTTTAATGATATATTACTATGAGCATCTTGACAAAACAACGAGATAGCGTTACAGTAGAGGAGTTATCGCAATAAAAATCAGGAGACAAACATGAATAAACAGAAGTTGGTGATCGTCGGCGCAGGTGGGATGGTTGGTGCAACAGCAGCGTATGCGTGCGCGCTGCGGAGTGTGGTTGAGGAAATTGTGTTAATTGACCGCAACCCTGACTTGGCGTGGGGGCAGGCGGCTGATATCAATGATGCAATGGGGATTGATCGGTGTGTTGTAGTGCGACCGGGTGATTATGATGATATCAAGACTGATGACATCGTTGTTATTACTGCTGGCGCCCCACAGCAGCCGGGGCAGACACGACTAGAGTTGCTTAGCGTGAACGCTGAGATTATGCGTGGGACAATCAAAAATATTATGAAAAATGGTGTTCAACCATATATCATTGTGGTTTCTAATCCGGTTGACGTATTAACGTACGTAGCACTGAAAGAATCAGGTTTGCCAAAAAGCCGGGTGTTTGGTACGGGGACAACGCTTGATACGTCACGGCTGAAATCATATATTGCAGATCAGCTAGACGTACACAGTCGGGAGGTCGACGCATACATTTTGGGGGAGCATGGTGATTCATCATTTGCGACGATTGAATCAGCACAGGTTGGCGAGGTGCCGCTCGCTGATTATCCCGGGTTCAAGCCAGAGATGGTCGATGGCATTGAAGAAAAAATCCGCCAACGAGCATATCGGGTGATTGAGAGTAAGCGATCAACGTATTATGGAATTGGTTTTGTTATCTCCAAAATAGTCTCCGCTCTGCGCTCATCATCTCGTTCGGTCTATCCAGTTTGTTCACTGGTTGAGGGTGAGTATGGACTGCACGACGTAGTGCTTGGCCTACCGTCAACGATTTGTGCAGATGGTGTAAAAATCTTGACAGGCTATCCGCTTAATGAGCGCGAGCAGGCGGCACTACGTCATTCAGCCGAGGTGGTAACGGAGGCAATTCGTAGCTTAGGGTGATGATTGACGGAATAAATATTATATGTTACAGTTAGATTACTATGGAAAAGTTGTCGCACAAAAAAGCGCAAAAATTAAGAGTCGAAACACTTGGTGAGTATATCAATCCGCTAGCAGGCGATATTTACGAGACCGCCTTGAATTTGTTTCCAGCTCGGACACTAGAGGAGATGCAAATTGTTATTGATGAGAACAGTGGTGACTTCAGAGGTGGTGAGGGCGAAGCATGGGATGGTGAGAAAATTCCAATGATTGTCATCGGCACGAGGGAGACGCTATCTAGCCCGAATCTTATAGCACGGATGTCGTCTCGACTGGGTGTGCCGCGTGAGCGACTTGAGGATGCAGAAATAGGTCGTCAAATCGTCGGGTTGATAGCGTTTTGTCACGAGTTAGGGCACGTAATCCAGCTTGACGAAAAGGTAATGCAGGTTTTTGGTGAGATAGATAATACCATCGTACCTCTACCAGTGGACTATACTAGTGAACAATACCAAGAATATGTCCGGTCTGACCACGAAGCTAATGCCGATTATATTGCAGCCTGTATTTTGGCGGCGAGCCAGTTAGGTGAAGCTATGAACTATCGGCCACCGATTGAAGATGTCGCGCAGTGGCGCCAGTGGGTGGCAGCAAATCCGGTGGTTCTTGACTAGCCATACTTCAGGTATTGTGATATAATTGCCGGGTAGTATTAATTTACTCCGAGAACTCGGCCGGTCGCAAAGCGCGGGTATGAGCAGAGGTTACGGAGTCGCACATAAAGGAGGAGCTATGGCTCAAGACACTGGTATCAAGATTCGTATTCGCCTGAAGGCGTATGATCACAAGGTTATTGACCAGTCAGCAAAACAAATTATTGATACGGCAATTCGCACCGGCGCGAGCGTGGCTGGTCCTGTGCCGCTACCGACCCGCCGCAGTACCTACACGGTGGTAAAGAGCCCGCACGTCTACAAAATGGGTGGTGAAAGCTACGAGATGCGCACTCACAAGCGTCTCATTGATATCACTAACGCCACCCCAAAAACAATTGATAGCTTGCAGAACCTGAGCTTGCCGGCCGGCGTTGACGCCGAGATTCGGATGTAACTCTCCAATCTGATAGTACAGTGTGCCGCAATCCCGCTTAACAACCATAAGTGGGATTGCTTTTGTTTAGAAAACGTAGTACGGTAGGAGTGTACTAAATAAATACCGTCTATGGCGGTGGAGGGACATATGGGAATACTAAAGAAAACAGTAACGGCGCTTGGGTTGTCAGCGACAGTATTTGGCTTGATGCTGAGTGGCGCGCAAGTTGCCAGTGCTACCGAGGGCGTCGTCTTTAATGATGCGATTGGCCTGAGTAAAGATGGCTCATTGTGGCTGTATCATAATAATGCTATTCCAGGCTGGCCGTTTAGTGGTGGCTCGATGAAGATTGGCCAAGGATTTGACAAGTATACCGATATCAAATTTGCTGATATGGATAATGATGGTCGACCAGACATCGTAGCTTATCCAAAAAACCAAAAAGCCAAGGTGCTACTCAATAATGGCTCGATGACATCGCCATTCGCTGACGCGCCACTGGTCAGCGACATTGACTATTATATGGATTCAGTGTTTGCCAGGCTGAACGGTAAAGACAGCCCAGCTTCACATGTCTATATTGATAATAATGGCAACCTCATGGCGGGCAAGGTATATTTGCGTTACAAAAAACTTGAGGGAACGCATGATTTCGTATCAGACGAAGCGCGCCAGATTGGTCACGGCTGGAAGAACTTTCGATCAATTGTTGCCGGTGATCTAAATGGTGATGGCTTTGATGATATCCTTGCTGTGCGTCAGGACGGTACAATGTGGTCGTATCTCAACCGTGGGCGCAATAACCACACGGTAATGTTTGAGCGTGGTCGCCAAATTGGCCACGGCTGGAATGGATTTGATACCGTTATGCTTGGTGATATGGACACCGATGGTCGGGCGGATATTGTTGGTCGGACGAAGGACGGACGCTTGTTGCAGTACACAAATAATGGCAACATGAACCGGCCATTTAGTGGCGGTCCAACAGAGATTGGCCATGGCTGGAACGGATTTAAGTCGGTCCACTTAGCAGATATGTGGTAGTCTATTGCGCAATAGCGCAAACACTTGAAGCAGCCCCGCTTTTACGCGGAGCTGCTTTGCTGTTATGGGTATGGGTATGGTATGATAAAAAAGCTTATGGCAAGACAAAAATCACGAACCTATGCTCGTAATCGCTCAAGAGCGAGTATTATCACGAATCGCAAGGGGAGAGAGTGGCTGTATGAAAATGACAGTACTTTTTTTGTAAAATTGGTGGTGTGCGTCGTACTAGCGGCATTGTGGCTACGGCTGAAGCAGCCGATTGAGCTGGGCGTGATAGTGATCCAGGCGCTGCCACTTGGACTGATTATCGGCCTGCTTTTAGTTGTGTTGGTCGAGAAATATCAGCTTAATCGCAAGATTTGGTATGTGACATTGATTTTAATGGCAATTGTGACATCGTTTGCGCCCGTGGGGATTATGATCTAGCCTAGAGCTATATTTAGTGCGAAAAACAGAGGCCGTAGAGTGCGATGCCGGCCGCGACCGAGACGTTAAATGATTCCTTAGCACCCTGCATGGGAATTTCGATAATATGATCGCACTGCGCTAGAATGTCCGACTCAATACCGTGAACTTCCTCACCGAGGAGTAGGGCAAAGCGAGCTGGCGGTTGAAATATATCAAGTCTCACGCTAGCTGCTGATTGCTCTAGGGCAACAACAGGCAAACGTTTCGTGTCAGCATTCTCCGCCAACCACTGGCGAATATCAGCTATATAGGTAAAAGGCAGCATCGTTTCTGCGCCTAGTGCTGTCTTGTGAATTTGGGTGGTTAGCTTTTCAGTAAGATGTGGTAGTCTTGGATCGATAGCCTGAGGATTACCTAATCGTAAATCAGGATACGGCGTATAGCCGCTAAATACAATCTGCTTCACGCCAAATCCCTCAGCCGTTCGCATGATTGCGCCGACATTGTATGTTGAGCGAATATTGTGCACGAGGAGAGTGATTTCTGGCATAGTATCATTATAACACTCGCCCAAGAATAAGCTTTTTGCTATAATTACATACAATGGACGAAGATCGAATTCAGCAACAGCGTCGCGATCAAGACGAGGATGCGACACGAAAACGAGCGGCGATTTTGGGCTTGCAGTATCTGGATACTCGCGAGTTCGAACAAACAATTCCGCTTATTCGTGATATTTTAACAATTGAAGAAATGTACAGCGGACATATTGTGCCACTAGCGGTAAATCCTGACGAGCAGTCATATCGATTTGGTATTACGTCACAGACGCCGCAGTCATTAGTAGCAACAATGACCAGTAACTACCGCGAACAGGGTATTATTGCTCGATTCTTTCTGATATCAGCCTCGGGTTTTCGATCATTAATGCTACGGTTTGATCCGCCGAAAAAAGTGATCTATGACAATATTGAAATTGCCAAAGAGGGTGATAGTGATACGCTTCAGCAGGTTAGTCAAACACTAGCAACTGTCGGGACAAATGACGTCTTTAACTATCTAATTGATCAGGCGGATCGGCTGAATGCATCGGATATTCATATTGAGAATCAGCGCGACACCATTCGGGTGCGGATGCGCGTTGATGGCGCGCTGCACTCGGTGGCGGAGCTGGGCCGTGATCGCTATCGAGTTATCATGGCAGCGCTGGCCTCGCGAGCAAATATTTCGACGGCGTCAAATGAGCCGCAATCAGGTCATATGCAACAAGAGATTCATCGTGATGGTGCATCACACCTCCTTAACCTCCGTGTTGAAGCGGTGCCAACCATGTATGGTCAAGACGTGGTGCTGCGCTTATTTAATTTTGACACCTCGATGCTGAATCTAGATTTGCTCAGTATCGGTGCGGCTGAGCGGGCACAAATTGATGAGGTTATTTCGCATCCGCGAGGCCTGGTGTTGCTCGTTGGTCCAACTGGCTCGGGTAAATCAACGACTTTGTATAGCATTCTCAACGCACTCAATACGCCAGATCGTAAAGTAATCACGCTGGAAGATCCAGTGGAGAATACCATCCCTGGCATTACACAGATCCCGATTGATACAACAGCTGGCCAGCGGTTTGATGATGGGTTGCGTAGTGTATTGCGTCTTGACCCGGACGTAGTGATGGTTGGTGAGATTCGTGATCAGGAAACCGCCAAGACAGCAATTCAGGCGTCGATTACCGGGCATCTGGTACTGTCAAGCTTTCATGCTAACTCGACGTCAGCGGCGTTTAGTCGAATTATTGATATGATCGGGCAGAATCCAATATTTAGTTCAGCAGTGCGCCTGTTGATTGCTCAGCGGCTAGTGCGGCGACTGCACGATGAGAGTAAGGAGGAATATGAGCCAGATGAGGCGACGCGTAACTGGGTAAAGGAAGTCTTGCGAGACCTGCCGCAGCACGTTGATTGCCCTGATCTTGATACGTTTAAACTGTGGCGACCTGTGGCCACCGATGAAGTACCGTTTGGTTACAAGGGGCGCATCCCAGTGATGGAGCAGCTGGTGGTGACCGAGGAGATCCAGAAGTTCCTACGCGGCGACATTGCCGATGTACACACCGAAGCAATTGAGGCTGCGGCCAAGAAAAATGGCATGGTGACATTATTACAAGCGGGTGTATTAGCAGCCCTGCGTGGTGAGACGACACTTGAGGAAATTAATCGAGTGATCTGATCTAGCGAATTTTAGTAAAGCTTCACGTTCAGAGGTGGTTTCTAGTGATGCCCGTATGATTACTGCTATTAGTTGATAAATCAATGCTATACGATAACGCGAGCGACGGTCGAAACCACTCGCTCATCAAATGGCGAAGGGATGACTTCGTCAGCAGTTGGGTTTTTGACCAACCCAGCCAAAGCCTCGGCGGCTGCCAGTTTGTGCTGGTCAGTGATTTTTTTCACGCCGTGATCGAGCGCCCCACGGAAGATGCCTGGGAAGGCCAGGGAATTATTCACTTGGTTTGGAAAATCGCTACGGCCAGTGGCGACCACCGCTGCACCAGCTTGTCGGGCGACATCTGGCATGATTTCTGGCACTGGGTTTGCCAGGGCAAAGATGATCGGGCTTTCGGCCATTTTTTGTACCAATTCCGGTGTGAGCAGTCCAGCGCGTGACACGCCGATAAACACGTCAGCATCAGTGATGGCGTCGTCAATGGAGCCAGATTGTGAAGCATCGATGTATTCTAACAGCGCGTTTTTTTCCGCGTTTAAATCTGTGCGAGATGCGCCAACAATGCCGCGGCTATCTACTGCCACGATGTTTCTCGCGCCGTATAGGTGCAGTAGTTTGATGATGGCCGTGCCAGCTGCGCCTGCGCCAATGACCACGAACTTACAGTCCACCAAGCTTCGTCCAGTCAATTTGGCGGCATTGATCAACCCCGCCAGCACTACGACCGCTGTGCCGTGTTGGTCGTCGTGAAACACAGGGATATCCAGCTCGGCCTTGAGGCGCTCTTCAATCTCAAAACACTTTGGCGCAGTGATGTCTTCGAGGTTAATCGCTCCAAAGCTCGGCGCAATTGCCTTAATTGTGGCGATAATCTCTTCTGGTTCATGAACATTCAGGACAACTGGCACAGCGTCGACATTGGCAAAATGCTTGAACAGTAGCGCCTTACCTTCCATGACTGGCATGGCGGCTTTTGGTCCCAAGTCACCGAGGCCTAAAATCGCTGAGCCGTCAGAAATCACACCGACCAAATTATTCGTCCAAGTGTATTTTGGTAGGTCTGCTGGGTTTTCGGCGATCGCTTGGCTGACCGCACCCACGCCTGGGCTATAATACGAGCTCAATTTATCACGGTCTAGCTCCTCCTGGTCGCGCAAACTAGTGGTAATTTTACCCTTATATTTCTTGTGTAGTTCGAGTGCTAATATATTGTAATCCATGCGATCAATTATAGCGCAGTTTAGTGAAGTTTTCAGGAGTTGTCATCTTTGGGTAATTGTGCTAGAATTGATAACTAATTGTATCGGTAACA
>CAMURE010000023.1 GCA_947097375.1 uncultured Candidatus Saccharibacteria bacterium | reverse complement strand
AGGGGAGCGCTGAGCATGTGCTCGGCAGTATGCATGCGGGTGAGATTTTTGATGCGAAACAGTTACCACTTCGATACCTGGGCTTTGCGACCAGTTTTCGAAAAGAGGCGGGGACGTACGGCAAGGATATGGAGGGGCTGATTCGGATGCATCAGTTTGATAAGCTCGAGATGGAGAGCTTCACCGAGGCGAAGGACAGCTATAACGAGCACCTGCTATTTATCGCCATTCAAGAATGGCTTTTGGCCCAGCTAAAGCTACCATACCACGTGCTGATGAAGTGTACGGCTGATATCGGCAAGCCCAATGCGCGCGGCGTTGACATGGAAGTCTGGTTACCGGGTCAGGGCAAGTACCGCGAGACGCATACTGCTGATTACATGACGGATTATCAGGCGCGTCGCTTGATGACGCGGGTACGTACGGATAACGGGGTTGAATTGATCCATACGAATGACGCGACGGCCTTTGCGTTGGGCCGCTGCATGGTGGCGATTATCGAGAATTATCAGACCGCCGAGGGTGATGTCATAGTGCCAGAAGCCCTTCGTTCGTATATGAATGGCCGCGAGATGATATAATGGAGTCTAGGAGGGTATATGGCACTGACAAACGATATTAAAGAGATCCATGATGTTGTTTTGCCACGCTAGGGTATAAGTAAAAGGAGGAATTATGATCAAAGCTATTACCATTACCGGTGTCAAATACGAGTTGACGGATACTACAAAGAAATACGTTGAGCGCAAAATCGGTGCGCTGGGCAAGTACTTGCCACGGCATGCCCGCAAGAGCGCCACCGCTGATGTAAAGATCAAGCAGATCGATAATCCTGGCGGCAACAAGTACGAGGTTGAGGTGATTATCAATGTACCGGACAAGAAGATCACCGCTAAAGATTCGACGATGAACGTGCTAGCAGCAGTCGATATCGTTGAGGCGAAGCTGAATGGGCAGCTACGTAAGTATAAGGATGATGTGTTGGTGCACGTTGGCAGCAGCCGCGGCGTACTGGCACGGTTCAAGCGCGGTTTCCAGCGCGAGCAGTAGCAATTGCTAGCCTACTGGATAACGAACACCCAGGAGGGTTTTTGGACCAAAGGTAAGCAGTGTAATTCGCATCTGTCTATCCCAGTCATCCCAACAGATATATGGAGCATTGGCTACATTTACGTTGGGCTGCCAACACCACGAAGAGCTGATGGACACCTGGTCTGTTGGTGTGTAGCCAGCTAGTACAGTAGTAAGTTTGTCAGTTACGCCTTCGGCTAATGTCTGATGTGTAGCAGGATTATGGTGGTATGCACAGAATTGTGGCGTTGGCATTCCGCCGGAAATGAGACGGAGTGTCCATTGAATGCCATTATCATCGCGGTAAACTGGTGGAGTACTTAATTCCGGAGTTGTTGTTGAAATCGGCGCCTGGTCTAGATTGCACCAAACATCATCAGTGATGTTAAGGCTGGTCCACAACATGCATAGCTCCCCTGGTATTGGCTGGGAATACGGTGCTGTTTTGTCAGAGTCTGGTGAATTACTTGGTATAGTTGTGTCTGTGGCCATCTTTTGACCAATAGTTAGCCAGTTTTGCTTGCCAAGACCGTGGGGCGCCAAAACAACGTGCGGGGCGACACCTTCTCCTTGCTCCATGAGTGCAAATTGTTCGGCTAGGTATTGAAGGTTAACACCGACAGACACCATTTGTTCTGGTGTTGGTGCCGAAAGGCCGATGTAGCTAACCAAACGCTCGGATAGAGTAAAAGCTTTTTCAAAAGCCCGCTGTGTTTCTGGATTGGTTATCGTGTCAAGACTATTAAATCCAGTTTTACCTTTCTCTCTAGCTTCTCTCACATCAGCATTGAGAGTGTTTAGAAGCGCTGCAGAACCAAAGCCCTGACTGGTATTGAGAGACTGGGCCTTTTGTCCTTCCTGAGCTCTCTGCCAAGCATCATTCGCTGCGGCTCGAATTTCTGGTGATAGTAGATTGAGATTAGCCATATGTTATTCTTTTTATGTTTGAATCGTTGTTTCTATAAATGATTGTAACACATTTGGCAGGTCTTTAGGGTCGTTGATAAGTTTGGCATTCGGAGCGTACAGTTGTTCAGCGGTGTCTGAGCCAATGGATACGCCGTATACTACAGTATTTTGGTCACGGCGAAGCTGGCTGATGGCTGCTTGGGTGGCGTCGGGGTTATCACTTGCACCATCAGTTACGACGACAACGATTCGCTGGCGATCTCGGTCGTGGGGTAGAGTAGTGATTTCCTGGAGAGCTAAATAGTCTGCCGTCCATCCGGCATTAGCTGCAGCTATGGCTGTATATGTGTCAAGTCGTTGTTTGTCATTTAGGTTGCTACTGAGTGGTTTGTGGCAGGTTGCATCAGTGCCAAATGTATATAATGATGTGCGGATTGATAGATCGGACAAATCAATACTTTGTTGTTCTTCCAGTTGTCGGATGTCACGTTCCATACCAGCGAGTCCCTCCAGCATGATGATGGCGCAACTGGCGGCAGCTTGTGCTGGCGCACCGCCCATGGAACTAGAGCAGTCAAACACAAAGAAATAGTCGGTCTTGCAGTTTAGTTCCGCCCGCCCACGCACGGTTTCATAGCGCTGAAATGCCTCTGGGGTGATACTGCTTTTGATGTCGACCACAGTTTGTGCCAGGCGGTTGGGGTCGAGGATATCGCCGTCTTGGTGGGAGCGACGACTAAGACCACGACGAGAGGCGACGACTTCGTTCAGTATCGACTGAAAGACTGTGCGCATTTCGGTAATTTGTTTGTGAAAACGCTGTATCTCATCATCATACCGTTGTCTCTCGACCAGAGAGTGGCCGGTTTGTTCACGGTAGCGGCGGTCGGCCGCTATCTGACGGGCGCGTTCTCGCTGTTCGGGTGTCATGGTTTCGTGGCGTTTTTCTTGAGCAGCTTTGTCGATAGCGTTATGGATTTTTTCGTGTTCTTCGGGACTGAACGGCTCGGGATGCTTGTTGTCAAAATAATCAGTGTAAGCGTCCGCGAATGGATTGCCGCCTTGTTTAGTGTCAGCGTTTTGTGATGGGTCGGCATCCTGCTGCTCGGTAGTGTTGTTGGTCTGTTGGTCGCCGTTTTGCTGCTGGGTTTGGGTGTTTTCTGCCTCTTGTTTGTCTAATTTCATGAGAGCTTCATATTTTGGCCAAATCTGCGTGAGCCAATAGTCAAAACGGTCACTGCCGGAGAGTTTCTTGCCATTAGCGCCCCTTGCACCAGGATCGGTCAAGAACGAGATGAGGTCAATCTGTCCACCCTGAAAGTTGCGCAGCTGGTTTATGGCTTCATCAACTTCTTGGCGAACAGGTGTCTCACTGTTTGGTATCATCTCTTGGCGGATGATTTTGTAGAGAAATTGTAGGTGCATCGGGATACTAGTGCAGTCAACCGGCTTGCCATCATGTTCCGTCGGAAATAGGCGATTGTTATAAAGATCCGCGCCGATCTTGCGCATAGCAGGTAGCATGTTCATGATCTGTTTGTTGCCGTGGATATCAGCTAGGGTATTATTGAAAATATGGCGTGCTTGCTGCTCTTGGGGGTCTTTGCCACTAGCAACAAAGGCATTTTGCCGCGCTGAAAATACAGGATCTCGCTTGATGTCGCGCACATGGGCCATCAGTTCATGCAGGGTAGCGAACACACAGTGATCAGCTGAATAACCTTTTTCAATGAAGAATGACGGATCGATGGTGAACGAGCCAGTTTCCGGGTCGGTAGCCCAGCCCTCACCAATCGCCACTCGTACGTTCATGCCAGTTAGTCGACAGAGCGCTGGTATTTGGTCGTCTAAAAACGCTGCGGCTTTATCAAGCGAGGCCTGACGCTCTACTGCTGCCGCCTCTTGCTCGGGCGTCACCGTCGGCGATTCTGTACCATTTGCTGGAGTGTGTAATACTTCGGTCATTTTCTTTACAAGCCTTATGCTTATAGTATATAATACGAGTCAGATATTATAAAATACCAAACACGCTCATGCATACAGTTGAAACAAAACCCATCACCGCTGAACTGCATCTTGAACCCTCTGTTCTAGAGACGTATTATACTCCAGATGCGGCTGATCGAACCGTGGAAGGAGTTATGGAGCTGATGGCTGGTTTACAGGAGAGTATGCAAGCGGTGAGATCTGATTGGCGGACAGCGGTCGTGGGCGATCGACAACTCTTAGAGCAACTAGCAGCACCGCACGTTGAACGCATCAATGAATCGAGGCGCCGGACAGATTTGAAGGAGCCGGATATAGACGTTAGTGAAATTAGTGAGAACTTTTTGTTGGGCTTGGCTGAGCCGAATTGGGAAGAGCAGATGCCGCGCGACACAAGCGAAGAAGAATTGCAACGTTGGGAGGGTTTTAAGGATGAACACCCTGATGTGGCTGATAATCTGGAAGATTGGTACATGTACCATGCGAAATTACATGAGCTACGCAAAGATGCTGTGCTTATGAAGGAATTTGACGAGGAATATCGCGGCGAACAGATGGCGGCGACTCGCGCGGCAGCTGAGTTTTTGCGCGCTCAGGACAGGAAAGATGAAATCAGCGGGCGGATGGTAAGCTTGCGTGCTAAGGTAGCAAAGAATGGGCGTCCTTTGACAGCAGGTGAGAGGCGAAAAATAGCTGCATGGCAAAAGCAGTTGTCTGAGGTTGATGACAATATCGATATTCCGCCAAATAGCAGCAAGGAGCAGTTTTTGGAAGAAGTAACTCGTCTACAAGTCCGTGAATGGAAACGACAACTGGACAGCGGTTTGTTGATGACCGAACAGATGCAAACAATCATTGATGAGACGTTACCAGCCATGGTGCGGGGTGAGCCAACGTTATTCGTTGGTGAGACGGGTGGTGCCAAAACTGCTTTGGCGGAGTACATGGTACAAACGTATTTTGGTGTTGATCCTGAGTTTGTCAGTGCATATGGCGATGTCAATAGTTATCAGCTGATGGGTAAGCAAGAGCTACGCGAGGAAAACGGGGCAAGTGTCAGTGAGTTTATGCCAGGACCGATTATTCGTGCTATGGAACAGGGAAAACCATTAATTCTTGATGAGATTAATGCCATGCCGCCGGAACTGTTGAAACGCTTGAACAAAATCATGCAGCTGCGCCCAGGCGATAGATTTACGGTACAGGAAGATTCTGGGCGGGTCGTTGAGGTCCAGCCGGGCTTTTGTATTATCGCCACGGCGAATGAAAAGTCAAAACGCTACAAGGGGGTGGATGATTTGAGCGTTGAGTTCCAAAACCGTTTTGGCGCAAATATCAATCGCGTGCGTTACCCCGACTACGACAAGGGCTATGACGAATATCCGCGCGAGAATGCTCAGCTGGCTATGGCGACTGTGGCAACGCAGCGAGGCGAACTGCCGCCAGACATTGCCGAAGGGGATTTCGAGAATTTCGTGAGAGCAGCTCGGTTGAGCCAACAAATATTTAGCGGCATCAATGGCGAAGGCTATGATCAGTTCATCGATACAGAAAAAATGGTGGACAATCGTCCTGGCCTAGAGGAGACAGTACTGGCGCCACGTACTATGGTAGATATATTACACAAGGTTGCTGGCAGCTACGGGGCAGTGTCATTGAAGCGGGCTTGTCAAACCTTTCTGGATGGCATCAAAAACCCGAATGACCGTAAAGTCATGCATCATATCCTTGAGTATCATGATTTGCTGCCGGAGGAAATGCTGAGAAAGACGCCGGGACTAGCAGAAGATGACTATGGGCAGAGAAGAGCTGATTGGCTTTTTAGTTAGGGTAAGTATATGAGTATGCCTGAAATTCTTCCACCGGAAATTCTCACCGCTGCCGAGGCCGCATGGGGGCGAGCCCAGGAGGGGCAAGTTCATACTGGTAAAAATATTGGTTCTACGGCAATATTTGGCGCGCTTGATAGCGCTGCTAGGGAGGAAAGTGGGGTTGGCTTTGGCGCACTGGAAGGCATAACGGACCTAGAGATTAAAAAACTGTTTGAGCGAGATATTAAGGATTATAAAGCAATTTTTGCTGGAGCAGGTATCGATATGCCGACACCGGCTGAGTTTGCGCAGGGTGGTATTGATTTTAGGCATCTGGCAGAGCTGAAAGAAGGGCGGCCAGATTATGACTTGGTTGTGGCGCCGCTGACATTACCACTAGGTATAATGCGCCAATTTATCTCTAGGGTATCTGAATCTTTACCGAATATCATGCCAGCGGCACACGGAAACAGGAGTAGTACATCATTTATAGATAAAATAATCGTTGATAATTGGAATACTGTAATGGAAACTACGATAGCTGGTTGGAAATTTCCAACTGTAGGCAAGGATAGATGGACAGCTTTTATGCTACTTAATGATAATATCCCAAAAAGCCAGGGTCTAGCTTATAACCAGATAGCGCAAGATGAGGCGATGGTGCCGTTGGTTGGCTATACTGCCTACCAAATGCATCGCATTCACCGGGGTATACTTCCAGTAAGCCGCTACGGTCTTTCCTCATGGGCGGCAGGTAAGTTTACTTACCGTAACGAGACCTGTATTCCGTTTGCTGGTTGGGGTAGAGGTCAGCTATTTGTTGGTTACCGTGAGCTATCAGAAGAAGGAGGTGAAGAGATAGGCGTACGTTCTCTACGGGGTTGATCATATGATCAGTATTGTGTAAGCGCGGTTCGATTAACTCCGCACCCAAACACCCTTTAATTTTCCAGCCTCGCACGGTATAATTGTATACAGTTTTTGAAAATGTCCGAAAGCGAGGGAGTTTTAAGGTTATGGCAATGACACAACAAAAAGCGCTGAGTAAAGTTTTTGGTGATCCGCAGAAGAAGATTTTGAAGCGGCTGGAAAAGCGCGTTGCAGTAATTAACGGTCTGTCTGAAAAGTATGAAAAACTGTCAGATGAGGAATTGCAGGCGCAGACAGCAGCACTAAAAAAGCGTCTGACAAAAAAGAATGTAACGCTGGATACGATTTTGCCAGATGCCTTTGCGGTGGCGCGCGAGGCGGCCAAGCGCGTCATCGGTGAGCGTCCATATGACGTTCAGTTAATCGGTGGTATGGCGCTTCACGAAGGCAATGTAGCTGAGATGAAGACTGGTGAAGGTAAAACCTTGGTGGCGACGTTACCGACCTATCTCAACGCACTAGAAGGCAAGGGTGTTCACGTGGTGACCGTTAACGATTATCTGGCGCAGCGTGACGCTGGCTGGATGGGTCAGGTGTATGACTTTTTGGGCTTGACGACTGGCGTGATTATCAACGAAGCATCGTTTGTCTATGATAAAGATTATGATAATGAGCACCACGACGATCCGCGCATGCGCAAACTCCGCCCAGTTACCCGTAAAGAGGCTTACGCAGCTGACATTACCTATGGGACCAACAACGAGTTTGGTTTTGACTATCTACGCGACAACATGGTGAATGACGTCGCCTTGCTCAGGCAGCGCGAACTGAATTTTGCCATCGTTGACGAGGTGGACTCCATTTTGATCGACGAAGCGCGTACGCCGCTGATCATCTCGGCGCCAGCAGCGGAAAACCCGGACAATTACTATACCTTCGCCAAAGTTGCCAGTAAATTAGTACCAGAGGACTATGTTTTGGATGAAAAACGCCGCAGCGTAGCCCTGACCGACGAGGGCGTGGAAAAAGTCCAAAAACTGCTGGGTATAAAAAATTTGTACACGCCAGACCACGTGCGCAGTGTGTACCACATGGACCAAGCCCTGCGAGCACAAACATTGTTCAAGCGCGACAAAG
>CAMURE010000022.1 GCA_947097375.1 uncultured Candidatus Saccharibacteria bacterium | reverse complement strand
TAACAATACACCCATTGTACCGCACCAAATTAGCACTCGTCAAGGGTGAGTGCTAGAAGATATGACTAACCCCACGGTCAATGCTATACTATATCCATGAGACTCTTCAAAACCCTCATCTCGCGCATTCTCGCCCGCTCTGTCACCACGTTCTTCCTGCATAATCCGCACATCAAGCTTGTTGCCGTCGTCGGCAGCGTCGGCAAAACCACCACCAAATCAACCCTCGTCAGCGTCCTAAACTCCAGCTGCAAAGTCCGCACCAACCGCGGTAACTTCAACGCCGAGTTTAGCGCGCCACTAGAAATTCTCGGTGTCGACTCACCGCAGAACCCCCGCTCGGTATGGAATTGGTTATCGGTCTTGGGCCGAGCCCGCCGTGCTGCCCGCCGCCAGCATGACCTCGACGTTATCGTCCAAGAATTCGGCATTGATCACCCCGGCGAAATGGCTGCGTTTGGCCGCTATATTCGCCCCGACATCACTATCGTCACCGCCATCGCACCTGAGCACATGGAGTTTTTCGGCTCACTAGAAACCGTCGCCCGCGAGGAATTTGCGCTCGCTGAATATAGCGAAAAAGTGGTCTACAACCGCGACGATATTCGCCCCGAGTTCGTGGACTTCGCCGATTGCGGCCAAATCATTTCCTACGGCACCGAGCCGGGCGCCGACTATCAGATGGCTATCGGTAAATTTACCAGCGGCAAGGGCTATCGCTGCCAGCTCATCCACGCCAACCAAACCTCACGCCCATTCATCATCCCTGTTGTCGGCACGCATCAACTCCGCGTTGCCGGCGGCGCAGCGGCGGTGGCGTTAGAGCTTGGGCTTGACATTGAATGCGTGATGACCATGCTCGAGAATTTCACGCCAGTCAGCGGCCGCATGAATATCTTGCCCGGTATCAACGATGCGACCATCATCGACGACTCGTATAATTCCAGTCCCCTTGCCGTAAAATCTGCCCTGGCGACGCTTTACCAACTACCTGCCAAAACCAAGGTCGCCGTCCTCGGCGACATGAACGAGCTGGGCGAGACCGCAGCCGATGAACACGCCGCCGTTGGCGCACTATGCGACCCAAAGCAGCTTGATCACATCATCACTGTCGGCCGCTTGGCCGAGCAATTCCTCGCTCCAGTTGCTCGGCAAAATGGCTGCACCGTCACTTCGTTCGCCAAGGCCACCGACGCTACCAAGCTCCTCGCTCGCCTGGCCAATAAAGACACTACTTTCCTGTTTAAGGGCTCCCAGGGCGGCATCTACCTCGAGGAAGCTATCAAGCCGCTCCTCAAAAATCCCGCCGATCGCCAGAAACTCGTCCGCCAATCAGACGCGTGGCTCGAAAAGAAACAGCGGTTTTTTGAAAGCGACCATTGATGAGTGAAAATGCTCCATCAAAAAAATCAATTGCTACCCGCATTATGCGTTGGCTTATTTATGGCCTGACGATTCTCATTTTTGTGCTTGCAACTGCCCATAATGACCACCTACATAAGCTCAACTCTGACCAATTTGGTCCACCCGACTATTATTATGATTACTATCTGCACGACTCGATGTGGTTCATTGTCGCCATGCTTATCACCTTGCTGATGATAGGGATAACGGACCGGTCAATCACCGCCCACCATCAGGCCCTACGCAACCGCTGGCCGCTTGTCATAACAGGCATCCTGTTTTACCTCGCAATACTTATAATGCTCCTCGACATGACAATCGGCGGATGGGGTATTCCGGGGCGTTGCGGTAGCGGATTTTCCATAGGTAACTGCTTTCTGGCTGATGGGCTGGGAGAGTTTGTGTACCTATTCTGCGTACCACCACTTTTCATCTGCGGAACAATTCTTATGACTATCAATCGCCGCACCAAGTACCGCCAGAGCCGTAAAAAATTACTGCGATAGCTTATAAAGGAACGCCAGCCAGAACAATGCCGCTACCGCGAGGCTGCTCAGCGCACAGAGTTTATATACACCCCTCAGCCACACCACCATCCACACCGCCGCCGCCGACAACAGCATCGGTAGCGCCATTGCCGCTATCTCAGTAACATGATATTCACGAATCCACCACGTATCCCACCTCGCCACAATAAAGAGCAGCCCACACAAAGCTATCGGTGCAACCACCAGCAAGATTACTATCGTATCGCTTAAGTATGGCTTGTCTATCGTCACTACATTGTCTTTCATAACCTACCCCTCATGATAAATCGGTTGTGTCAGTTAATCAACCTATCACAATGAGCAATGGGCCGCCGAATGGTAATGAAATCCCCTGGTTACATCCTTGACTCTTTGACGTACCCATTGACTATTCTTCACAATTAACCCCGTCAAACTCCATCAACGATTCACTCTGAACAGCTGAATACTTGTCAATATTATAGCGATGATACCAACTGTGAGTCCGGTTCTCGCCCAATTAAAAAGCCCCTCAAAATCGCCCCCAAACAAGGACGTCTGCAGTAGGAGTAAAAATGACACAGGGATAAATAGCCATAAAACAGCCGCCAGATGTGAAAGTGGAAAATTCTTTCTTCTATTCGCAGAAGTAAACAATAATGACAGACTAATCACTGCTGCAATACATTCTATAATCAGCCCTATTTGATATGTATCACCTCGCACCACGAGTAGCGGCATAGTAGCCATAACGGCCGTCAATAATATATTCTGCGTTATCTTTTTATTCTTTTTCACAACCAGCCCCCTTCGGTAGTGTATTTAGTTTTGTTAATCCTCGTAGCTTATACTCTTTTGATCCGGGTTTTAGTGCTGGTGATAGGTAGTCTTCTGGTTTTAGGGCATAGCATTTTTCGCTTACGTCTTTGGCGAGGATAATTGGTGTCCCTTTTAGTACCACCGTCATCTTTCAACTAGATCATCGTACTCCACTCGCCTGCTCAAACCGTCGCCGCAGCGCGATGATGTCCAGCCGCGCTAATTCCTCGGCGGGCAGCTGCCGCATATATTCAATCACCCGGGCTGCCAGCGCCGGATCGGGACAGTCGGGCCTCGTTGATGGCTGCCGACCGGCCTGCAGCGCCGCCAGTGCTGTTCGCATCTGCCGCCAAAAGCTATAATAATCAAGCTTGACCTTGACCTGATAGCCACCAGCATCTTCAATTACAAAACCCTCAATCCACTCGCCCTGCCACTGATACGCCATGCCGTGAAGCTGGTCAAACCACGTCATAAACTGCGTCCACGACGAAAACTCCGCCGCCAGACGCTTGCTGTCCGCCCCAATCTCACGCGCAAATCGCTCCCGCTCCTGCCGGTCGACCGCCTCGTATGTAACCTGCCGCTTAACGATATCGAGCAGTACTAACTTATCCGACTCATAGGCGATAATATGCGGGTCGAATTGTGGCAGCACCACCTCAAACAACAGACACGCGTTATGCCAGCGCAGATAATCAGTGATGGACGGTAGCTTGGCTCGAAATTGCTCTAAAAACTCCTGCCGAAAGGCCGCCGCATAGTCACCCTCGGTCGTCGACTTTGACGCGATCACCAGCCCGCCTGCCGCCGAATCATACCCGACCAATCCTAAAAATCCATTCTCCTTCACCCACGCCCGCACCGGAAAGGTCATCGCCTGCTCCAACGCCGCTAGTTCAGTATCGCGCCGCTCGCCAATGTTAAAAAACTTATCATAGGCCCGAATCACAATCTCGTTCGTCAGCGTATTGAGAAACAGTCCGCGCGCCCGCATCGTCTGCGTCGTCCACGCTTGACGATAAAATGCCTCGGGCTTGAAATTAAACGAGCTAATATCACCCGGCAGAATTGATTCACGAATGTAGCGATTCTGCCGCAGCTGGCTCAGGAACGCTTCATTTTCCGGATGTAGCCGCGCTGCTGCCTGTTGGTTTTGAATAGCGATCGGCGTCATGCCGTTCTCGTCCAGCCGTACTGTTCGCAGCTCGCCGCCAAACTCAACCTTTCCCTCCAAATTGTAGCACCATTCGTTATATCGCGTGGGGTAATTTTGCCTGTTACGATGTCCGTGAATCTGAAACGTCGCGTCATCAGTCTGCGCCATAAATGCATCGTCCACCGCCCCAACTTCATCATACGCTCCCACGCCATGGATCAGCTGACTAGTCGCCATCAGCGGTAACTGCTCCGGCAGGGCACTAAGCCCGCCATGCGTCACCAAGACCGTTTGGCCTCGAAACTGATATAAAATATATTGATCCATCCGCCGCATTAGCCGCGCCACCTTACGCTTATCAATGCCTGCCGCCTCCAGCTGTGGCTGCGTTTGTTCGCTAAACACCCGCGCTGCAACCGGCTGATCAGTCACCCACTGCCAGAGATATAGCTCGTGATTACCCTCGACGAACCGCACGTTTGGCCTCTCAAGTAACTCGTCACACACAAATCGCATCACCGCATCATTCTCCGTGCCGCGATCTAATAGGTCGCCAACAAAAATATACAGCTCATCATCCCGAAGCGGATACCGCTCGAAATATTCCTTGAGCGGCGTAAAACACCCCTGCACATCGCCGATGTGATGAACCGCCCGATACCTATCGACGTTCTCTGGCTGATTGGTAAGTAGTTGATTCACCTCCTCAGCCGTCCGCGTCACCGTCACCCATTTCGGCAGCGAACTCTGCTGCAGCCGCCGATGCATACGCTCAAGCACGCTACTCGGCACCACCTTATGACTTGGCCGCTCTCGATTACACTCTTGACACACCGCCAGCGGTACATCGGCAAAATCAATCACCACCAGCTGGTAGCGATATTTCCGGCACAGCTCACCGTACGTCTTGAAATAATTTGGCGTCGTGTGTGTTGCATCAACCACCGTCGTCTCACCCCGCGTCATCCGCTGCTCCAGCATCTCGTGTAGCAGCCGCCACACCATTGCATCCTGACGCGACGGCATAGTCGTTTGTCCGTCAAGCGTCAACTGCGGTGACGCCAGCATCAATCGTATCGTGTCCGGCGACAAGGTATAGGCATCAAGCCCCTGCTCCGTGAGAAACGTCGACTTACCAGAACCGGGAATCCCTCTGGTTACCAGCAGCAGCCGCATGCCTCACGCCGCCCGTTCCCGACCAACGATCTCGCGTACCACCTGGCCATCATTCCACGGCAGCCGCTGACCATTGACGATCCGATATTGCTCGTGGCCCATGCCAGCGATTAGCACCATATCGCCCTTCTTGGCGCAGCCAAGCGCTCGCTCAATTGCCTGGTGCCGGTCGGCAATCTCCGTCGTTTTCGCGTCGCCGTGACCGCGCTCAATTCCCTCCATCAACATCCGCCGGATCTGCTCCGGATCTTCGTTATAGCTCTCCTCGTCAGTCAGGAAAATCCGATCCGCCCCACGCGCCGCGATCTCACCCATAATCGGCCGCTTGCCCTGATCACGATCACCACACGCCCCGAACACCAAGATCACCCGCTGCTTGGTGATGCCGCGGGCCGCCGCCAGCAGTTTTTCCAGCGCATCCGGCGTATGAGCATAATCAATGATCACATCATAGCCCAGACCCTCAACCGCCCGCTCAAACCGCCCCGGCACAGCCTCGACATTAGCCACGCCTTCCTGGATATCCTCCAGCTTGACACCCAACAGATACGCCAGCGTCGTCGCGGCCGTCATATTCATCACGTTGAACTCGCCCGGCAGATTTGTCGCCAACTCCAAGTGTGTCTGATGATCCAGCACGACGTCGGCCTCGGTGCCCTTGCGGTACAACTTGACACGGGTAATTTTTGCCTCAGCCTCCGCACTTCGGCCATACGTCATCTTTTGCTCGCTGGCGACAAACTGATTGAAATAGTCATACCACTCATCGTCGCGGTTGAGCACGATAAACCGCGGACGCAATTGAAACAGCTTGCTCTTGGCCGCTGCGTACTCTTCCATCGTCTTGTGATAGTCGAGGTGATCCTGCGTCAAATTCGTCATCACCGCCGCCTCAATCGGCACGCCGTCCAGCTTGTACTGATCCAGCGCATGACTCGTCACCTCCAGCACCACGTAGTCAGCGTTCGCCCGCTTGGCGTCGCGGAAAAACCGCTGCATCCGCGCCGTACTCGCCACCGTGGCATTGAGGTCATTGAGTTTTCGCTTGCCCGCCACCTCGATCACCGCTGTGGTGAACATCGCGGTCGTGAAATGAGCTTCTTTCAAAATCTCATTGATATAGCATGATGTCGTCGTCTTGCCATTCGTCCCAGTCACCGCGATCACCCTGAGGTGCTTTGACGGATTACCATACCGCGCGCTAACCAGCTTGACACGCAACCGCCGATACCCATTTTCTAACCGCCGCAGCATCCCGCCCGGCAACACTTTCCTCACAAACTTCACCAATGTGGCTTTCATATCCCTATTTTACCACTTATATTTGCTATAATAAAAGCAAATGAGGATTTTGGGAATCGAGTCCAGCTGCGATGAAACAGCGGCGGCGGTCGTTGAAGACGGCGAACGCTTGCTTTCTAATGTGGTCAACTCACAAATCGACATCCATGCCGAATACGGCGGCGTCATTCCAGAGGTTGCCGCCCGTTCACATCTGGAAGTTATCAACCCAGTCATCAAAAAGGCGCTATCTGAGGCCGACTGTACTTGGAATGATATCGACGCCATCGCCGTCACTTACGCGCCTGGCCTCATCGGCTCGCTCCTCGTTGGCACCCTCGCTGCCCGTACCCTCGCCATTATCCGTCACAAACCGTTGTACAAAATACATCATGTAGAAGCTCATGTATACGCTAATTTCATCAACCAGCAGTCTGATACCTTATCTTTGACCCTGCCAAAAAGCCAACCCACCTTCCCTCTCCTCGCCCTCATCGTCTCTGGTGGACATTCACAGCTCGTCCTGTTCCGTAACCATGGCGACTACCAGCTCATCGGTCAAACCCAAGACGACACCGTTGGTGAAGCATTTGATAAGGTCGCCAAGATCATCGGTCTGCCCTACCCTGGCGGCCCTGCCATCGCCAAAGCCGCTGAGTTCGGCGATCCGCACGCCTTCCACTTACCCATCGCCAAGCTCGCCGGCGAGTACGATTTTTCCTTCTCTGGCCTCAAGACAGCCGTTCTGAGAACCGTGCAGCGCGAGGTAGGCAAAGACTTCACCTTTCCGTCGCACGAGCTCCCTGCCCTAGTAAACGATGAGCTGAGGCATAATATGGCAGCCAGTTTCCAATACACCGCCGTTAAAACCCTGGTCGATAAGACTAAGAAGGCTTATGACAATTTCCAGCCTGCCTCCGTTGTCATCGCTGGCGGCGTCGCCGCCAATCAAGAATTACGCCGCCAACTGCGCCGAGCCTTGCCCATCGACATTGAGTATGCACCCATCCAGCTCTGCACAGACAATGCCGCCATGATCGCCGCACTCGGCTATTTCCGCGCTCAAATCGACCAGCCCGCCGACCCGTACGACCTGGAAGTCCAACCAAGTTTATCAATGACAGCAAGCTAACGTTGTGAGGATTACAACATGAACCAACATTTTTTACAATCAACCGCCTGGCAAGCCTTTCAAGAATCGCTCGGGCGCACCACCTTTCGCGATAGCGGCCCGGACTGGGAATATTTGGCTATCCTGGAGCGCAGCACTGGCAATTCCCGCCTGTACTGCCCGTACGGCCCGACTGCCAATGACGAGCATTCGCTAGCGGCAGCTCTTGATTCCCTAGCTCAGCTTGGTAAAAAACACCACGTTACTTTCCTGCGCGTTGAGCCAACCAATCTCGCCTTTACCACCTATCTCCAGGCTCACGGCTGGAAAAAGGTCACCTACCAAAAACTCCAGCCCGAGCATTCGCACGTCATCGACCTGACCCAGCCGCAAGACCAGCTGATCGCCCATATGGCACAGCCAGTTCGTAATGTGTACCGCAATTATCATAAAAAAGGCGTTGCCGTTCACCGCTCGACCAACCCGCACGACATTGATATCTTACTGAAATTCGTCCACCAAGTTGCTCGGCACCGTGGCATTACGCCGCA
>CAMURE010000021.1 GCA_947097375.1 uncultured Candidatus Saccharibacteria bacterium | reverse complement strand
CGTGGTTTAACATGCAGGTAGTAGGTCGTTTTCAGACCACGCCGCCAGGCTTCAGAATAAATCTCCACATATTCATCAATATCGCGAGTTTCAAGATACATATTACGACTAATCGCCTGGTCGACCCACTTCTGCGCCCGGGCTGCCACCTCGATAAAGGCATACGGACTGAGCTGGAAGCTAGTTTTGTAAACGTCTTTGAGCTTCTGCGGGATAGCGTCGATGTGTTGAATATCGCCCTGGTTGGCAAACACTTCTTCCTTGATGTCATCCCACAAGTTCAGTGCCTTGAGGTCGCGCACCAGGTTATTATTCACTTCTAGGAATTTACCATTCAGAGTCGAGCGGCTAAAAATTTGTGCAAACTGCGGATCGATACCCGGCGTGGTACCGGCAATATGACCGATGTTAGCGGTTGGTGCGATAGCCATCAGTGTCGCATTGCGCATACCCTTCTTGACTTTCACCCGAAGTGAATCCCAGTCGAGGCTCGACTTGTGATCAATTTTCACCTTTACCTTGCGGTCAGTAGACAGCGTCTCTAGTGTGTCGATTGGCAAAATTCCCTTACTCCAACCACTACCTTTGTAGGTAGGATAGCTGCCTAGCTTCTGTGCCAAATCTGCTGACTGGTCGATGGCGTGATAGCTGATGAATTCGGTGAGTGTATCAATCAGATTGTATGATTCCTTAGACTCATAGCAGTAGCCAAGTTTCTCGAGTACATCAGTAAAGCCCATTATTCCCAAACCGATTGCCCGCGTTTGGTTGTTTGAGTGCATAGCTTCCGGAATCGGCGTCTGGGTGATATCTACCAAGTTGTCCAATTGGCGTACCGCTGCTCGCGACGCTTCTTTGAGTCGATCCCAATCCCACGTCTTATCTTCGTTCAAAAAGGCTGACAAATTGATACTCACCAGGTTACAAGTAGCGATGTTGTCTTTGTCCTGCGGTAAGGTAATTTCCGTACAGAGGTTAGATAGGTGAATCGTACCCGTGTTATTGTTCAATGCTCGTACATTGATAGTGTCTTTCCAGGTGAGCCACGGGTGACTGGTAGCCTGTAGGCTGGTCAAAATCTGCTTGAACTGCTGGCGAGCCGATGTCTTCTCAAAGACGCGTAGCTTACCAGCTTCGGCTAGTTTAATGTACTCTTTGTAGCGTGCGGAAAATTCTTCACCATACAACTCTGGCAAATCTGGCGTATCTGCCGGGTCAAACAAATACCAATCTTGGTCTTTTTGTACCCGCTTCATAAATTCGTCAGAGATAAATACCGCGGTGTTGGCAAAGCGCGTGCGCATGTATGGGTCACCGGAGTTAGAACGCAGGTCGATGAACTGATCAAAATTAAGGTGCCAGTTTTCCATGTAGATGGCTGCTGCGCCGGCTTTTTTACCCTTACGAGAGACGGCAAACAGCGCCGTATCGATCATCTTCATAAACGGAATTGGGCCGGTTGACTCAGTATTAGTAGTTTTAACTGGACTACCAGCTGCCCGCAATTTAGTAAAGCCGATACCGATACCACCAGTACCTTTGGCAATCCACATCGTGTCACGCACCGCCTTGGCGATTGATTCCATATCATCATCAACATTCAACAAAAAGCAGTTACTGAGCTGCGGGAATGAACCACCAGCATTGACGCGGGTTGAACCACCTGGCACATACTCCAGGCTACTCATGTGATTGTAAAAATCAATTGCTGCGGCTGTCGGATCTTTTTCATTGTAACTCAGCCCCATAGCGATGCGCATATGGGTAAACTGCGGTGTCTCCATCGGTTGCCCATTTTGCTTACGGAGGGCGTAACGGTTGCGGTTGGTGATGACACCGAGGTATTTACTGAGGTCGTCTTTCACAGGATCAAGTGCTTCACCAAGTTTTTTCAAGTCAAATCTACCATCAGCCATGCGAGTGTCTAACAGGCCTTCTTTGACGGCTGCTTTCACAAATTTTGGAAATTCTTTAGCGTGCAACTTCTTGAGTTCATCCACCGACTGATAATCACCCAAAATACCCTTGTAGATTGTTTTCAATAATAACCGTACCGCAATCTTGTCATAATCCGGATCATCTTTAACATTCTGCAAGGTTGTCTGGATGACCGCTTGGTCGAGTTGCTCAGTTGTAATGCCGTCAAACAATATCAGCTGCAGTTCAGTAGCCACCTGCACAACCTTGGATACTTGATCAGGCAACCCCTCTGCCGCCTTCAATAATGCGATGTTGATTTTATTTGCATCAAACGGTTCTTTCGTCCCGTCTCGTTTGACGACGTTAATTTGTTGCACCTATTTCCCTCCTTGATGCTCAGCAAAACTACCGCCGACCTCCCTGCGGTGGCGACTGACACCTCTCGTCTATTTGCTTTTTGTTTAGTACCCTCTACACATTTAGTGTATGTATACTATGATAAAGCACTAGATGTGGCGCGACAAGAGGTTTTGTTAATTTTACAATGAAAGCAACTCGCTAACTGATTATTCTCCACCAACCAGCCACGGAGGCTCGCCCCCGAGGCATATCAACGAGGATATCGCCCGCAGTTATGGATGACCACCAGCTAATATCGACGTCTTACATGAGCAGTATCCATAAAGTCATACACAAACTCTCCGCTTCGTGGCAGGAAGCAAAAGGCTTCTCTGCTAGAAGTGGCACTTAGTGGTCGGTCGCCGGGAGCATAGCGAAGGATACATTTAGCATCGCTGCTGGTCGCGGCATCAAACGTCGATCGTGCTGAGCCGGCCACGTCGTCACGCATGCCAACAAACGGTAGCTCCACGCCAATTTCTTTGTACGATTTCCAATCCGTACAGCGATATGGCTGAGCGCAGTTGGCGAAGGGCTGGATAGTCAGCAGGCGCTGACGGATGGAGTCATCGGTAATGACACCAAATAGCGAGCCGTACGGATAGTCGCGCGTTAGATATAGAAATGGATGCTCTGAGTGGATGATGCGAGCGGCCTTGACCGTTGACATGTCAAAGCGGCTGAGGAACACCTCGCGTGGCTCATAAATTTTGTAATTAGGGAACAGCGTAACGAGAAAGCCTGCCCCAACATAAATCAGCACGACAACTGCGGCGGCAATGGCGCACTTGACGAGGCGGCGATGACGGTGGTAGAAAGCTTCAAACATAAGTTTATTATTGAAGATTCTACAATCTATCTTATTGTGATCATATAATAATTACACTTAATATTCTGGGAGCTCCGTAAGAGAAGAGTTTGTTTGGTCCCGGCCGGGAAATTCCCGCGGGTCTATGAGGAGACTTCTTTGCGGGGTTGGGAGCCGAATAATGGTGAACTCTTTCTCGAGATATTCAGGGAGAGTCAAGCCAATTGGAACATGCTCAGACTTGACAGCCCTACCCTGCTTTTCAGCCCCCTGTCCAGTATGCGCCGCTTTATTTATAAGCCGGGATGGCTTCAAGCCAACGGGGGGATTTTTCCGCCTAGGAGCTCTCGCCCCGCGTGTCGTCTCACTCCTTAGGGCTATCTCGCCCAGCGGCCTCTTGCATTGGCTACATAACATTTCCCGTCGCCCTCCTGAAGCAATAAAATCTTCAATGTCGGCAGCAGAGGGCTGGTTAGATCGACTCTCAGTGATCTCTGGATCCGAAAGATAATCACGGATAGCAGCTGCCACCCCTTCATGAACCGCCTCTTGACGCTTGGAGTCTGTTATGCCATGCACCTTATCCAACTCCCTCGCTTCATTGCCCGGAATAAATACGGCATCGTCGCCTACCCGGTATCTCTTCTGAATTATTTCGTTCATTCCAGCACCTCCTTTACGCGTTTATAATTTCAATATTCGCTTGATCGCTACATGTTAATAATATCACTAACTACGCACTCCCGGCACCAAGGCCTCACGCAATCCAACTCTGGCGGAAGGACGGGGATTCGAACCCCGGAGACCCCGTGAAGAGCCTACACACTTTCCAGGCGTGCCAGTTCAACCACTCCTGCATCCTTCCGTGATGCATATTATAACAGAAAGTCCGCTAGCGGTTGCAACCGGAGCGGCTTTTTGTCTATAATAAAAGGCAATGATGAATGATCCTTCAACGCGAATTAAACTTACTAATGTAACCAAACGATTTGGCTTCGGTGACGCCGAGCAGGTGGCGCTAGACAATGTCAATCTTGAGGTCAAAAAGGGCGAGTTCATCGCCATCGTCGGCCCATCCGGCTGCGGCAAGACGACCCTGCTTAATATCCTCGGATTGCTCGACCATCCGTCAGAGGGCGAATATTACCTTGACAATAAATCAGTCGAGGATCTGACGGCGACCCACCACGCCACGATTCGTTCTCGCGATATCGGCTTTATTTTTCAACATTTCAATCTCATCCCGCGCCTGACGGTGATTGATAATGTTGCCCTGCCGCTTACTTATAAAGGCATCAGTAAGACCAAACGCCTCCAGGAGGCCAGCCGAATCTTGCGTAATTTCCATCTGGGCGAGCGCGAGTATTATTTGCCGCATCAGCTATCTGGCGGTCAGGTTCAGCGCGTAGCGATTGCCCGAGCACTGGTCAACAGCCCATCGATCATCCTGGCTGACGAGCCGACTGGCAATCTTGACTCCAAGTCCAGTCACATCATCATGGAGGAGCTGTCCGACATTCACCGCCGAGGCAATACGATTATCATGGTAACGCACAATCCAGAGCTGCTGTCCTATGCCAGCCGGGTGATTTCTATGCTTGATGGGCGCATTGACACTGATACCCATCATATCAAGAAGATCTTTAAGCAAAAGCTGGGCGGTGATGACCAGCCAGCAACTCCAGTGAGCTCAACTCCGGTGCACACAGTAGCCACCAAAGACGCAAAAGATGAGCCAAATGAAAAGAGCGAGAAGGTAGAGAAAGCTGAGAAAACCGAGAAGGCCGAACCGGCAAAAACCGCTCCTGAGAAACAGCCGGCCGATCCAGTAAAATCCCCGGACGACCTCCCGCCAAAGCGACCGCTTGGCGCCACCTCAACCAAGACAACCGCAAAGACCATTAAGGCTGATACCGAACAGAGTAAAAAATCAGCTGACCCTGATGCTGCAAAAAGTTCTAGCGCGCCAACCGAAAAGAAACCCGCCCCTAAATCCGATAAAGCCGACGATGCAACAACTGCTGCCGCAAAGTCAACGAAGAAACCAGCCAAAAAAGAACGGAAAGCTACGAAAAAGTCATGAAAATGCTCCTCAATAATCACTTCGAGAACGCTACTGAGTCGCTCAAGTCAAATAAAGTCCGCACCTACTTGTCGATTTTTGGCATCATGGTCGGTATTGCTAGCATCACCATTATCCTATCGCTGCTGACTGGCACGAGCCGCCTGTTTGGCGATCAGTCCGCCAAGATATCTGACACTACTGCGCTAATTCGGTCTGGTAGCGAGGCGCGGCCAGATTCATTGCTGTCACTCAGCTCCGGACACGCCGCCCAGATGGTAAATACGCTGACCGAGCAGGACGCCCGAGAAATTGCCAAGGCGACCAATAACAGCGCCGCACCGCTGGCAACATTTCATGCTAATTTATCGACACCAGACGGCAAGACCAAACTAGAGCGCATCACGGTTATCGGTAGCTCGGGCGAGCTGGCGAAACTCGCCGGCCTCAAGTTGCGCGAGGGGCAGTTCATCGACGAAGCCAACGGCGTCGTGATCGGTAAACAGCTATCAATTGACCTATTCGGCACTGAAAAATCCCTCGGTAGCGTCCTCAAACTCCGCGGCGAAACACTCACAGTCGTCGGCGTCCTCGACGAGCCGGAAACTGCGCCTAGTTACCTTGGTGTTGATTTTAATCGCTCCATCGTTCTGCCACTAGCCGTTAGCAAAAAGTTCACCCAAAACACCGCCCAGATCCAGCAAATCCTCATCACTGCCGACAATGGTATGGCGCTGCAAACTAAAATTGATGCAGCCAAAAAAGTCCTCGCCCAGCAACATCAGGGCGACACCGACTACCACACCTTGGTCGGCCAAGCCATCACCGCACCAAACTCCCACCTGGTGAACGCACTGTCGACAGCCATGGCGGTTATCGCCGGCATCTCGCTGCTAGTTGGTGGCATTGGCATCACCAACATCATGCTCGTTTCGGTCGCCGAACGCCAGCGCGAAGTTGGTATCCGCAAGGCCGTTGGTGCCACCAACCGCACCATTGTCGCCCAATTCCTCATCGAATCAGCCATCATCGGTCTCTTTGGCGGTGTTCTCGGCTACGTTATCGGCCTCGGCGCGTCATTCCTCCTTGGTATGTATCTGCCATTCACCCCAGTTCTCGAATGGCAAGCAGCCGCCCTGACCATCGGCGGAGCCTTGATCATCGGTATGCTCTTTGGCATCTATCCAGCCAGTCGCGCTGCTGGTAAAGATCCGATTGAGAGCCTGCGCCACTAATTCGCACAAATCGACCACGGCCCTTAGTGGGCCCTTAAATAAAAGCGGCGCCCTCTCCCCGGGCGCCACTTTTTATTCTCCGGCCCAAATGAGCCTACGACAATTCCTTTTTTAGCTGCTCAACCAGCGCCACCGGCTCTGGATTGACACCGTTGAGAATACCCGCATAGATACTGACAATTTCACCCAACGCCAGCCCCCACAGCAGCTGCTCAACCAGTGTCTCGCCCTGTAGCTCGACCACTTCGGCCTTCGGGCGCATACCTGATAATAACCGATCAGTTAACTCCATTCGCTCCCGAATTCGTGGACGCTCAAGGCTACTCCGAAAATCAACGACCTTATACGGCTTATCGACCGGATGTGACGACCAGCCGATGAACTCATTGTGACTGAACTCTGGATATTGATTCCAAAACGCCACGTTTTTCGCTGACTCGTTAAAGCTAATCTTCCACTTATACGCCAGCGGCCATGTCAATTCGCCCGCATAAAACACCTGGGTCGAGCCAACTAGCTTGAGCGCCAGTTGCTTGGCATAATTATCCGCCGTCGGTACATCTTCAGCCCATTGGCTCAGCTGATCTTTCAGCCATGCGCCACTGGTTGTGACCGCGTGGTACAGGCTATCGTCGATCACCTCAAACTGGCTGAGCAGTTTTAGTAATCCACGCAAATGGTATGTCGTTGACATCCGCGGCTGGCCGCCCGACGGGACACGTACCCGCGGCAGATTATCCGCCTCGGCCGCTGCAAACAATTTCCCGCCCGTCGCCATCACCGCCAACTGACAGCCATGCTCACGAGCCTGCTGATAGCAGCTCATCGTCTCCTCGGTATTTCCCGAGTGGCTAATAGCAATAACCAGTGTTTTTTCATTCACAAAATGCGGTAGCTGATAGCCTTTCACCACCTCAAGCGGCACCATAATCTGATCAGCTGTCAGCACCTTGACCATATCTGCCGCCAGCGCCGAGCCGCCCATGCCAGCCAGCACCACATTCGCCACCTCGCCGGGACTCGCCGGTGACGCTACTTCGGCCGCAAAGTCCGTCTGTGTCGTCACTGCCACTGCACTCGTTCGTGTATTACCCGGGTCGCGCTGCGCTAAAAGATTTCTGTCGTCAAGCATCTTGAAATTCCTCCTTTTCCTGTGTTACAGTATAGCATAGAAAGCAAGCATAATCGTAATGTGAAAAGAGGTGGGGTATGACAATTCAAGACAGCGGACAAGTCAACAGTGATCAAGATCTAGCCAACGTGCTGGCGGGTGTCTCTGGCGGCAGCGATGACAATCTACGGTTTGAAGAGACTGGTGCACAGAGCGCCGACACAACAGGCCGCCCGGCCAAGCCGCAAACCACCACGCCGCCCAGTACAGCCGCACCAACATCACGACCAACCACCGACAGTGCCAGCCGGTCGTATATCACCCCGACCGACATGTCACTTGACGACATTAAACAAAATGCCCTGAGCGAGCTTCGGCCGCTGGTTGATAAGCTCAACGTCTCGCCTGAGGAAAAGTTTGATACCTACCTCCTGCTACTGCGCTCAACTGATGATACCTCACTGATTGCCCCAGCGCATGAAGCTGCCGTCGCCATCCCCGACGAAACCCGCAAAGCCCAGGCACTGCTTGACATCATCAAGGAAATTGATTTCTTGTCGCAAAGTTAAGACTGCAACCGTAAGGACAATCTAGCACGAACTCAAACTCACACAAATAATATAAAATGTCCCGCACGAAACGGGACATTTTGCTGGTAGAAGCAAGGGTCTTACATCATCCCCATGCCCGGCATGCCACCAGGTGCAGCTGGAGCTTCTGGCTCTGGTACATCGACGACCAGTGCGCCCATGGTTGCTGCGGTTGAGGCGATAGATACCGCGTTCTGCACCGCTTCCTTGGTGACACGCGCTGGGTCGATAACGCCAGCTTTTTTGACATCCACCAATTCATTTTCAGGTTTCATGACATTAACGCCAAAGCCAGCCTTACCCGCTTCGACTTGCGCTAGTAGCGCATCGGCATTCAAGCCAGCATTACGCATAATCTGTAGGAATGGCTGCTTTAAGGCATCCTTTA
>CAMURE010000020.1 GCA_947097375.1 uncultured Candidatus Saccharibacteria bacterium | reverse complement strand
TCGTGCCGCGCAGTGTGCTGATCGAACTGCAGTTATTGGCCGACGGTGCTGATCATGCCAAGCGCGAACGTGCCCGCTTTGGTATGGACGCCATGAAGGAATTGAAGGATGTGTTGGGTAGTTCGTTCACGCTGCTTGACGATGCGACGCGAATCCCTGAGGGTGTTGATAACCGCTTGCTGCAACTCGCCAAGGAAATGAACGCTGCTATTTTGACGCTGGACTACAACCTGAACAAGGTGGCACAAGTCGAAGGCATTCAGATTCTCAATATCAATGAGCTGGCCAAGAGTTTGCGCATGAGCTACTTGCCTGGCGATGAGCTGGCACTTGAATTGACGCAAAAAGGTCAGGATTCTCATCAGGCCGTCGGCTACTTGCATGACGGCACCATGGTGGTCGTTGAACAGGCGAAGAAGTTCCTGGGCCAGAAAAAACGCATTGAAATCATTCGTAGCCTGCAAACTGATGCTGGCAAGATGATGTTTGCGAAGGTTTGTGCCGAGCCAAAAGAAGCAAAAGAAGTGGTGCAGCATTCACTAGCTCAAGCTGCCCCTAAACAACCCAAGCAGCGCTCCACCGGTCGTCGGCCGCAAGCCAGCAAGGTGACAAAACCCGACACTCCACGCGCCTCGGCTCAGAGTCCACGTTCATCTCGTCCCAAGACCCAGTCGCAGCGTGAAGCTGACCTGATCCGGATGGTTAATGAGCAGTCATAGTTACAGCTCGTGGGGGTAAAAAACCAGACCGTTCCAGTCTGGTTTTTATATCACCATAAGAGAGGTTATGGATTAGCCAGAACTTAACCTGACCCTCTGCTGGTGGATACCGAGAAGCTGCTGCTATCTGACGCAGTGTAGTAACCCTCGTCGCGGGCAACTACTTGGACGGTGTGTCGCCCTGGACTACTGATTTCGATCTCAGTCGAGACACTGCCGCCACTGCCGGAAATTGATTCACTTTTGACGCTGCGACCATCGACTAGGATGTCGATTGAGGTGAGCGGGAATGTGCCGTTGGTAGCACGAGCGGTGATGGTACGGCTGGAGCCAGAGCCAGAGATTGATAAGCTGATACCCGGCTTGGTGTCATCACATTTATGCTTGTCATCATCAGCATTGGCGTCATATCCTTCAGGTGCTGAGTATGATGGCTTCTTGGTGAGTGGATCAATTGTTTTAGTAACTTCAACCTCCTCGATAGCATCGGCCGGTGTACAGCTCGTTGCCTTTTTCTTGGATACGCGGTCAAATTTGAGCTTTTCAGTGGTCTCGCCCTGCTTTTTATTCCACCAGGATGGATACAGTTCCTTGCCTTGCTGTTGGATACCGTCTGGTCGCTTGAACCAGTCATTCGGCTTCCACTTACCCTGTTTGGCGTAGACCTCGGTGTGAGCAAATGACATGACACTACGTATCACCGGCATACCAAAGGCCGAGTTCGGGGTATTGATGGTACTGGTGTCAGAATTACCGAGCCACAGGCCCATAACTAATGCTGGGCTATAATTGACAATCCAGACATCCTTCGCATGGCCATTTTTATCGGTCGTACCCGTTTTGGCGGCAGTTCTGACGCCAGGTACATTCATTGCGCCGTAACCATGCAGGTCGCGCGCGGCATCTGCATCACCCAAGATGTCGTTGATTATGTAGGCAACTTGTGGGTCAGTTGCCTGCTTGCTTTCATCTTTCCACTTCTTTAAGGTGTCACCTTGGCTATTGGTTACTTCTAGAACGTTGGCGCTCGGCTTAGCGACGCCCATGCGTGCAAATGTACCGTAGGCATTTACTAATTCAGTCTGCTTTGTGCCACAGGCGCCAATGGCTGCCGATAGCCCGTAGCCGCCGGCTGCCTCTTCTTGTTGGCAGTAGTTGGTGTTACCCATATTGTGAATATAATCAACCGTTGGCTTTGGCGAGCCATTACCTGCGATATACATTGCCTTGACCGCTGGAACATTACGAGAAAGTGCCAGTGAACGACGGATAGAAACACTACCCATAAAACGTCGGTCCCAGTTATTTAGCTTGGCGCCGTAGATCTTGTCGATGTTTTCGTCGCTAAGAATTGAGCCTGAACCGTAATTCTGCTGATTACTACCACGGTTCTCAAACAGTTTTGCGTAGTCGAAAGCCTTGATGGTCGAACCCGGCTGGATAAAGCCGATGGCAGCGTTATCTTGCCCAAAGCCAGCGTAATTAAAGTCACGACTACCGACGAGGGCGACAATTTGCCCGGTCTGTGCATCTTCAACCGTTGCTGCACCATTACTAATACTCACGCGACCCGGGCGACCTGAATCAAAGAAGGCTTTCATTTCTGTTTCAAGTTTCTCTTGGATTCTCCAGTCCAGCGTTGTCTTTACAGTTAGTCCACCGCGACCGACAACTGCCTTACCAAGCTCACGCTCCAGTTGATTGCGCACCATGAGCACAAAGTGTGGCGCCTTAATACCGGCGAGCTGCTCAGTCTCAGGCTTGATCTTGTCAAGAATAGGATATTGCTTGGCTTCTTTGGCTTGTGCTTCGGTGATATAGCCCTGTTCTAGCATATAGTCGAGAGTTGTGTGTTGGCGTGATATCAGCATCTTGCGCCCAGCAGCGTTATATGGATTAAATGTACTTGGGTTTTGTGGGACGGAAGCCAGCAGTGCCGCCTCGGCTAGGCTGAGATCCTTGGCAGACTTGCCAAAGTATGTTTGAGCGGCTGATTCTGCGCCATTGCGCCGACCGCCGTATGGTGCCTGGTTGAGATAGAGCGTGAGGATCTGGTCCTTATTGTACATGCGCTCGACCTCAATGGCCAGAATAATCTCCTTAATCTTACGTGGAATACCGCTCAGGCCTCGCTTGTCGGCATCCTCAGCAAAGAAGACCTGCTTGACGAGCTGCTGCGTTAGTGTCGAGCCGCCCTGGACCTGTCGGCCTGATGCTGTGCTAAACATGGCGCGAGTCAGTCCACTAATACTAATACCGTGGTGCTTGTAAAAATCACGATCCTCAATAGCGATAGTTGCTTTCTTGAGATAATCGCTAATTTTATCAGCCTCAACCACTAGCTTGTAATTATCTGTACCCTTATCTTCCCAGAGCAGGGCACCATTGCGGTCATAATATTTCGTGACCGTTGTTTGGACGCGCTTGGCGAGCTCGCCCGGGCGGATCTTGTCGAGGTCTTTACGAAAGTAGGCGAACAGGCCGCCGATCAGAATAATCATCACAACGATGGCGACACCGAGAATTTTTAGCGCCATCAGGCCGCCGCGCTTAGAGAACCAGTATTTAAAGACGCGTTTCGGATGGAGGCGGTAAAGGAACCGCTTGACAGGATGCTTCGGTAGACTTGCGAGATACTCCGCTCTTTCGCGGGAGCGCTTGTCCTTCTTTAGTCGACGCTTATTCGCCAAGTTTGCATAGACACTCAGCCGGTTTGCCGGCTTTGGGTGCGGACGTGACGGCGCTGGTTTGGCGCTGGAGCCCGACTGCTTATCTGAGGGTTTCTTGTTCACACTATCATTATATCACGCCTATGTTTCGCTTCAATCATAAAATTGCTATACTATTACCCAGAAAAGGAGGAATATGCAATTATCAGAGGAGCTAAAGTGGCGCGGGTTTTGGAATCAAGCGACATTCACCGATGATGAGCGTATCGATTCGGGAAATTTTACGCTCTATTTGGGGACCGATCCGTCGGCGGATAGTTTACATGTCGGGCATCTCGCGGTCTATATGATGGTGCGACATTTCTTGGAGCGCGGTCACAAGGTGTTTCTGCTGGTCGGCGGCGGCACGGGTATGATTGGCGATATGCGCGACACCGAGGAGCGGAGTCTGCTTTCGTATGCAGAAATTGAGCACAATAAACGAGCCTTAAAAGCCCAGGTGTCGCAAATTTTTGCTGGACGCGATTTTACCTTGGTGGATAATGCGGACTGGCTGGGCAATCTGGAGCTGTTACCGTTCCTTCGCGACATTGGCAAGAGTTTCAACATGGCAGAGTTAACGACGCGGGAATTTTTTAAGGCACGTATCGCTAATGGCAAGGGGTTGAGCTTTGCTGAATTTACCTACACCTTGCTGCAGGGCTACGATTTCTGGCACTTATTCAAACATCACGGTGTCAATTTGCAAATCGGCGGTTCCGACCAGTGGGGTAATTTGCTCTCAGGCGTGGAATTGATCCGCAAAAAAGAAAACGCCGAAGTCTATGCCATGACGGCGCCACTGCTCATCAACAAATCAACCGGTCGCAAATTTGGCAAATCCGAAGGTGGCGCGGTGTGGCTAGATGAAAATAAAACCAGCGTCTACAAATTCTATCAATTCTGGCTGAACGTTGACGACGAAAGTGCCATCGAGTACATGAAAATCTTCACCATGCTCGATCGCGACACCATTGAGGCCATCGCTGAAAACCACGCGGTCAATCCTGGCGCACGCTCAGCCCAAAAAGTCTTGGCACGCGAAGTTACCGACATTGTCCATGGTACTAGTCGGCGCGAATCAGTGGAGCGGGTGACTGAAGTGTTGTTTGGCGGCGGCGACTTTCGGCAATTGTCAGACGATGACCTGGACGCCTTGGCTCAGGAAATTCCGCGCGTTGATGTCGGCGTCGGCGTGATTGAAGCGTTGGTGGTGTCTGGTGCGGTCAGCTCTAATGGCGAGGCAAAACGCCTATTGAAATCTGGCGCCATCAGTCTCAACGGCGAAAAAATAGCCGAAGACCAAGCCGTCAACACTACGTCGCTACTCAAAAAGGGTAAAAACTCGTTTGTATTAATTATGGAGGGAGAATAGTCATGGACTCAGTCAAGCAACACGTATCAGTAGAAGCAGCAGCAAACATCGAGCGCTGGCTAACAGAACCAAAATACGCTGAATATAAGGCAGAGCTAGAGCAGATGATTGCAAACGAGCAGTGGCAAGATCTGGAAGACGCATTTTTCAAGGTAATTGAGTTTGGTACTGGCGGTCGACGTGGTACAACGGGAGTCGGCTCGAACCGCATCAATCGCGTCACGATTGGTGAGTCGGCGCAAGCACTGTGTCGCTACGCTCAGCAGTTTGATCCTGATGCACCAGCAAAAGGTGTGGTCATCGCGTGTGATACGCGTTTGACCTCGCCAGAACTCAGCCAATACACCGCGCGGGTGTGTGCTGCTAATGGATTTAAGACATATATTTTCGACAGCTTTCGGGCGACTCCAGAACTGAGTTTTGCCGTACGACACCTTGGCTGTGCTGTCGGAATCGTGATTTCAGCCAGCCACAATCCACCGACTGATAATGGCTTTAAGGCGTATTGGAATGACGGCGCACAGGTGGTGTCGCCGCATGACCGAGGTATCCTAGACGCGGCGGCAGCGGTGACCGAGGTGTTAGTGGAGCCAGATTTTGAGGCAGCAGTGACTGAGGGCAAGATTACCATTATCGGTCAGGATGTTGACGAGGCGTACTATGCTGCGGTACTGGCGCAAGCTGACGGTCAGGAGCGTGATTTGACAATCGCCTATTCACCGCTCCATGGTGCGGGGCAGACTAATGTCCTACCGGTATTGCGTCGGGCTGGATTTACTCAGATTACGACGGTTGATGAGCAGATGGTGCCGGATGGCAATTTCCCGACGATTGCTAATCGTAAGCCAAATCCCGAGGAACGCGCTGCTAACGATATGGTCGTCGCAAAGATGATGGAAATATCAGCTGACATTGCGATTACCAACGACCCTGATGCTGATCGAATTGGTGTAATTGTGAATCATCACGGCCAACCGATCTATCTGACTGGTAATCAATCCGCCGCACTTGCGACTGATTATGCCCTCCGGAAATTGCAAGAGCGAGGCGGTGTCACCCCGCAGCATTACATCGTCAAGACTATTGTTACAACTGATATGATGAAGGCGCTGGCAGACAGCTATGGTGCTACCTACTACGGTAACCTGCTGATTGGCTTTAAGTACATCGGTGAGGTTATTCGCCAGAAAGAAGGCACTGATGAGGTGTTTGTGCTGGGTGGTGAGGAAAGTTATGGTCTACTCAAGGGCGACTATGCTCGTGACAAAGATGGCGCGGTTGGTGCGCTGGCGCTCGCAGAATATGCGGCTGAGCTCAAGCAGCAGGGAAAAACGCTCGTTGATAGGCTGATGGAGCTGTATCGTGAAGTTGGGTTATATGTGGAGCGGCTCGAGGTTGCTATTTATCCGGGCGCCGAAGGGTTTGCGACGATGCAGCAGATTATGAACTCACTGCGCACCGATCCACCAAAGATGATTGGCGATCAGGTAGTGTCAGCGGTGTCCGACTATCAGACACTGGTGCGAACAGCAGCGGATGGGACGACCACAGCAATTAATTGCGTCAAGGGTAATGTACTAGTATTTGAGTGTGGTGATTCACGCCGCCGTATTACAATTCGCCCGAGTGGTACTGAGCCAAAGCTGAAATTCTATATACAGTGGCATGAAGAGACGACAAATCCAGAAGAGGACTATACACGAGTACAAGACGCCCTCAAGCAGCTATTCGAGGCGCTGCAGGCTGAGGCGCTCAGCCGAGTGCAATGAAACTAACAACCCCACTGGAACACATCAAAGGCGTCGGCCCTAAAACTGCCCAAGCACTGTCGGCGGCAGGTCTGGAGACGGTGGCGGACGCCTTGGATTTTTTGCCGCGGGCGTATGATGATTATTCGGCGGCGGTCAATATCGCTGATCTTCAACCGGGTAAGGTGACGGTGCGGGCGCGCTGCGAGTCGATTTCCACGCGGATTGTTCGCCGGGGTCTGAGGATCACCACGGCGGTGCTGGCGGATGATTCTGGCAAGGTGAAGGCCGTTTGGTTCAATCAACCGTACCGCGAATCGCAGCTGAGATCTGACGCCGAGTTCATGTTTTCCGGTCAATTTGGCATGCAATATAACAGCTATCAGATCAGCAATCCGTCCGTCGAACTCGCCAAGCCAGCTGATGCATCCGACATCCACCATACGTCAGGCATCCATCCCGTCTACAAATCCATCAAAAATCTCCGCCCGAAAACCGTGCAGGATTTGCTAAAAAACCTACGTCCCATCATGGAATTTTTGCCCGAGACGCTACCAGAACACATTGTCCAGCGACAAAAGTTAGTCAGCCGCGCCAAAGCTGTCAAGTTCCTCCACGCACCAAATAATCACGAGGAAATTGCCCGCGGCCGGGAACGCTTGGCGTTCGAAGAATTGTTTGAAATGATTTTGGCAGCGCAGTTGAATAAGCAAGAGCAGACCAAATTGACTGGCTGGCGCATCCCGTTCAATCAGCCGGTCGTCAAGCAATTTGTTGAGCAATTGCCATTTCCCTTGACCAACGCGCAGCGCCGTGCCGCCTGGCAGATTTTGCAAGATTTGGAGTCCGAACATCCGATGAACCGCCTGCTACAGGGTGATGTTGGCTCAGGCAAAACCGTGGTCGCCGGGCTGGTAGCGGCGGAGGTGGCGCAGGCTGGTTTCCAGACAGCCATCATGGCGCCGACGGAGATTTTGGCGACTCAGCACGCCAAAACGCTGAATGAGCTGTTATCGCCGTTTGGCGTGTCGGTAGCACTGCTAACGGGGCATGTTAAGGGCGCCCCACGGCGGCAGCTGCTGGATAACTTGGCAAATGGTAATATTAACGTGGTGGTTGGTACGCACGCGCTGATTCAGGAAAAAGTGGCGTACCACAAGCTGGGGTTTGTGGTGATTGATGAGCAACATCGATTCGGCGTCAAGCAGCGGCAGGCCTTGCTACAAAAGGCGGATTATATGCCGCATCTGCTCAGTATGACAGCTACGCCGATTCCGCGGAGCTTGGCGTTAACGTTGTATGGCGAGCTGGACATCTCGATTTTGGACGAGCTGCCGGCCGGACGTCAGCCGATTGAAACGAAAATTTGGTCGCCAGCTTCAGCGCCAAAACTCTACGAAACTATTGATGCAGAAATTGCCAAAGGTCGCCAAGCCTATGTCATCTGCCCGTTGATCGACGATAATCCTGACAATGACAAAAAGTCGGTCGAGGCGGAATATCACAAATTAGCAAAAACAATGTTTCGTCATCGCCGCGTCGGATTGCTACACGGTAAATTGCCGCCGGAGGAAAAAGCGGCGGTCATGCAGCAGTTCGCGGACGGCGACATTGACATGCTGGTGAGTACCACCGTCGTGGAAGTTGGCGTCAATGTGCCGAACGCCACGGTCATGCTCATCGAAAATGCCGATCATTTTGGGCTCAGCCAGCTCCATCAGCTGCGCGGTCGGGTTGGACGCGGTCAGCACCAGAGTTTTTGCCATTTGATGCTGTCGAGCCATGACAAGCCAAGCCAGCGCCTCAAGGAGATCGAGAAGTCCCAAGACGGCTTTTACCTGGCGGAAATAGACCTGAATCTGCGCGGTCCTGGCGAGATTTACGGACGAGCGCAGCATGGCGCATTGAACCTAAAAATTGCCTCGCTGAGCGACACGCCGCTGATCGCCCGTGCGCAAACGGAGGCCGAGCGCTTTGTCAAAGAGGGGCAGGATTTGCTACAATATAACCATCTGGCGCGTGCCGTCAGTCGCTATCAGCGATTAACCATTTT
>CAMURE010000019.1 GCA_947097375.1 uncultured Candidatus Saccharibacteria bacterium | reverse complement strand
AGATTTGTAAAGCCTGGAGTTTTGATGAAATTGATGCCAATGTGGCGCGGCTGGGGAATGTGCCAATTGAGCGGCGCTACGTCGAGAGTGAAACCGAAGTGCCAGGCAAGGCCTTGATCAAAGCAAAAACCCCAGAGGTCTTTACGAAGTCTGATGGTGCGTATATTTTCAAAGGTAGTCAGTACGGTGCGTTTGATAATGTGTTTATCGGTTCGCATGGCAACGGGTTGTACGGCGCACACGATATGGGGCTGATTCAGCTAAAGCATCAAGATTATCCAAACTTGGACTTGTCGATTACGGTCAATGGCGAAGAGCAGGCGGCGTATTTCCGCGGGGTGATCGCCGCTAGTGAACTGGCAATTCCAGAATTGAAAGGTAAATTGTTTAATTATGCAACTGGCCTGGTTAAATTAACGACCGGCAAGATGAGTTCGCGTACTGGTGAAGTGATCACTATCGATTGGTTGTTCAACGAGTTCAAGAAAGCTATCACGCAAGCTGGCGGTGAACCAACCGACGAGGTGGTGGCGGGTGCGCTGCGTTATCAATTTTTGAAGGTGAAAATTGGTAGCGATGTAGTGTTTGATATCAATGACGCGGTTAGCTTGACGGGTAACACCGGTAGCTACCTACAATACGCGCACGCTCGGGCGCGAGGAATTTTGGCAAAATCTGAGCAGGCAGCCACGTTCCCGACGGAATTGTTCGACGAAGACCGGCTGTTAGTCAGGAAAATGAGCGAATACGCTGAGGCGGTTAATCGGGCTACCGAAAGTTTGGAGCCACATCATGTCTGTGCCTATCTGTTTGAGTTGGCGCAGGAGTTTAATCGCTACTACGAGAAAAATCAAGTTGTCGGCAGCGACAAAGAAGCACACCGCGTCGGCTTGGTGGCGGTGTATGCTGATATCTTGAAGGCGGGCCTCACCATTCTTGGTATCATCGCCCCTGATAAGTTGTGAAATTTGAGCAAATATTGTATGATATGTCAGATATGGACGAGTATTTTTCTGCTAATTTGATGACGCCTAAACGGCGATTAGTTAAGGCCGAGTCAGGACTACGACGTGAGCTTTTATTAGACTCGCAGCAGCTGAAGTTGATTCGTGCGGTGTATGAACAGTCTCCGCAGACGTTTGATGATGCAACGAAAGCAGCAGTGGACATAGCACGGGTGGTACGACAAACGGTGGATTTTGCTCCGACTTTGGCTGATTCACCGCTGCTCGATGCAGTTGAAGTTGCCAACCGCGAGGCTACAAATTGTTTTGGCCATGTCATTATTGCGTCAGAGTGTCTGGAGCAGCTCGGCATTGAGCATTTTGTCAGTTATGCGAATCAGCATGCCATGGTGACACTATTTGATTGGAGTAGTAGGCGAGCTTTTTTGCTCGATGTGGCGACGCAGGAGCTATGTTGTGATATGACCGGCGTGATTGGCAGCGGTGCGCCCAACCCGCTTGACCAGCTAGCAATGGGTGAGTTGCGGGCAGTGAATACATTTTTTTCAGGGGAACTCTTGAAACGACTACCACCGTCGATCGATAGGCAAAAGTTTATGAGCTCAAGGCCATGGCTGTCGTTTGATGCTATTGATGTAGCACAATCTCATGAACATAAGCCCCGAAATCGGATATTACAATTCTTAACATTACCCTCAGTACCGGGGCGTATGTTGTTGATTCAGCAGTACAATGCTGCCCGACGAGCGGGGTCGGGCAAGATCGAAGCAGCGAGCAAAGGGTTATCGGAATTATCAGGGATATATCTTGATGTTGATTCACGAAATGGTTTGAAGGAAGTCGATGAGTTGTGTCGTCGGCTAATATTAGCAGGAAAATATGACGAAGCGGTTGAATTAGCGACTATGGTGGACGAGAGTTTGGTTCCAGACGACAAATCGAAAAATAAGTTATTTTTGCCAGATGTCATGCGAAAAATTGCCAAACAGACGGGAAACAAGGAGCTTGCCTGGCGGGCTATTAAACTATACGGGGAGAATCCACCAAATAGCCTGCGCAACGGTAAACTCGCTGCAGCCAGAAAACTTTTAGATAATTTGTAAAGTTTTATGCTACAATCAAGATGTTGCTTAACATAAAGGAGTTTTTATGGCAGAGAAAAAAATAGCCAAGAAGGCGACTACTAAACAGACGACCGCTAAGAAATCAATTGTGAAAAAACCAAGTGTGGCAGCACTGAAAGAAAAGGCGGCAGCAGTCAAAGGTCATGGCGGCGGTTTCATGACGTTTATTCGCGAGCAGGGTGTGGTTGGCCTGGCTGTTGGTCTGGCGATCGGTACGGCAGCTGGCGATACCGTGAAAAAGTTGGTGACAGCGTTTATCGACCCGCTGGTGCAGCTGATTGTCGGCTCGCAGGAAGGTTTGCAGGCGGCATCATTCTCTGTTGAAATTGCCGGCCGTAAGGGTGAGTTTCTGTACGGTGCGTTTGTTAGCTCGCTGATCACTTTGTTAGCGGTGGCCTTTGTGGTGTATGCGATTATTCACTTCTTGAAGCTGGATAAATTAGACAAGAAAAAAGACTAATTGGGCCTTAAAAACAGATCCGCCGGATAAATACGGCGGATTTTTTATGTAAAACGATTTATGCTGGAACAAGATGCGTACCGTACTCAGGGCTAGGAAATCAGCGTGCCGACTGATTCGCCGTTGGCAGCTCGGGCAATATTGCCGTCGGTGAGCAGGTCGCAGATGATGACCGGCTTGTTCTCTTCGGCGGCCAGTCCGATGGCGGCCTTATCCATGACGGTGATGTCAGGATTAGTGAGAATTTGGTCGTAGTTGAGGCGGTCAAACTTAACAGCATCAGGGAACTTGGTCGGGTCTTTGTCGTATACACCATCGACTTTCGTCGTTTTGATTACGACGTCGCACTGCATCTCGAGGGCGAGGTTGAGAGCGGCGGTATCGGTAGTCAGGAAGGGCCGGCCAGTGCCGCAGGCAACGATGACGATACGGCCCTTTTTGATATGACTAAGAGCGCGGCGGAAGGTGTATTGGTCGATAAATTGATTGACCTCGACAGTAGAGAGAGCGCGGGTCGGTAGGTCGGCGTCATTGAAGACGTCAGCCAAGGCAATGGCGTTTATCAGAGTAGAGAGCATGCCGATGTTATGGGCCGAGACGGGTTGGATACCGTGGCCAATGATTTGGTTGCCGCGGACATAATTGCCGCCGCCAACCATGATGACGATTTCGGCGCCGGCTGCTAAGGCTGGTTTGATTTGTTCGGCGATCCAACGAGCCCGCCTGGGATCAAAGCCGCTGGCGAACTCGCCCTGTAATTGTTCGCCAGATAATTTGAGAAGGATACGTTTGGTCATGGCTTTAGTGTAGCATGCCGTGAGGAAGTGGTAAAATAGAAATATGAAAGCGAAATTCAAGCCGCAGCGAATTTTATGGCTGGATATGGAGATGACGGGACTAGATCCGGTGGAGGATTTTCCGATTGAGGTGGCGATGATTGTGACTGACTGGGAATTTACCGAGATTGCTCATTTTGAGGGTGCAGCGCACTGGTGTAGCAAGAAAATGCAAGCACGATTTGATAAGAATAAATCATTTTGGTACGGCGATGGTGCAGCTGCGCGTGAGCAGTTGATAGCGCAAAACAAAGCCACCAAGACAACCAAGGCGCAGCTCGAGCGCGATATCTTAGCATTTTTGGATGAGCATTTTGATGACACACCAATTTTACTAGCGGGCAATTCAATTCATCAAGACCGGCGCTTTATCGACCATTGGTTCAAGAAGTTTTCAAAACGCCTCCACTACCGGATGCTAGACGTTAGTGCGTGGAAGGTAGTGTTTGAAGGCAAATACGGCAAGAAATTTGCCAAGCCAGAGGATCACCGAGCGCTGGAGGACATCCGCGGCAGTATTATGGAATTGCAATATTATCTGAAGAAGGTGAAGAGCTAGGTTGATCAGCCAGCACATTTACAACCACTAAATTTTTGACAAAATTATACTTTTCTGATACTATTTCGACAAAAGGAGTTGACCAAAATGTGTGCAGTGAGTTCTGAACTACAGCAATATATGACCGGACTAACGAACGAGATTTCGCGTGGTCACTTTGATAAGGCTGTGTACCTTGGTGAAAAAGCATTGATGATGGAGGAGCTGCGCGGCCCCGGTAATGAATCACTGCTCGGAGAGGTATATCGTAATATGGCCGCCGCGAGTGATCGTTTGGGTCGAAATGATGCGGCACTTGAGTATATTGATCGTGCATATGATATTCATGATACAGCAGTTAACAGGAGTCGTGGGACTGAGACTGAGACTGAGGCATTGCGAGAGCGGTCGGCCACGGCATCATATGTTGGTATGTTTGCATTAAAGGCGTATCTATTGGCAGACGGTAGGGATGAAGTGTTGGCAGATAAGGCGCGACTCATGACGCGGCAAGCTGAACTGGACATGGCAAAAGTAAATCAGCTTTCTAAAGAAGAGGACACTGACCAGTATGAGATAAATATGGCATCTCGCTGGAGTATGGTTGAAAGTTTGGTGGGTGAAAAACAGCAAGGCTTGGCACTGGCCTGGCGAGCGATTCGATTAGCACCGCGATCAGAGCGGGATCAGCGAAAGGGCTTGACTGGGCGAGATGTTCTCAGGGCGCGAACACGAGCGGTGCTTCGCGGCATGGCGGCTGTGGCGGTAAATGCTGCGAGCCGATTTGGTGTAACGCTAGGAATTGCTGAGAAAATTGCTCTCAAGACATTGTGATTGTATAATTAGTTCATGACCCATAAACAATTTGAAGAGTTTATCCTCAGTTTGCCCGGCGTATGGCTGGATTATCCCTTTGGCGAGGACATCGCGGTATATAAATTTGGCAAGAGTAATGACGGCGCAGGGAAAATGGTAGCATTAGTGGCGGAAGGCTCGAGGCCGCTCAGGGTCAGTTTGAAATGTGATCCGTTGTTGGCTGAGAATTTGCGGGAAAAATACGAAACAGTGCTACCGGGCTATCACCTTAATAAGAAGCACTGGAATACCATCATCTGCTCGGGGCAGCTGAGTGATGAGGAAATTTTTGACTTGGCGCGGTTGAGTTATCAGCTGGTGGCGGAGTGAGTAAAATGGCGTAAACTGAGTGCCGGGAGAAATGGTGCTGCTCCGACCGACTTGTGCCGCGTCGTGCGCGGTTATGATTTTTCCGAATCACCGGTGATCGCCATGAGTTGTTTGCGTACGTTGGTGAGGTCGGAGATAGTTTTCTCGAGAAATTCAATTGTGCTTTTGCTGCGCGATCCCTCTTTGATACGATTCATCATCAACAACGTGTCGGCCAGCTCGGTATTCATGGTGTAAGCATAAGTGTTGTCGAGGTCAGCGTTGAGATAGGCCTCCTCAAATTTTTCCTCGAGTTTTGTCGGTGGGTCGAGCGCGGTGATATTTTTGAGGTCTTTTTTGACGTCGATGTTCTGGGTGGCGGCTGGTGTCTCGATGGACTTATTGGCAGTGGTGAGTACGGCTGTGAGCGAGCTATTAGCATCTTGGAGTTGGCTGGATTTGAGGCGGGAAGTAAATTTCTCGGAGACAGTTTGGAGTTTTTGCAAGCGGGCGACGAGATTGGTTAATGAAGGGCCGCGGGAGGCGTTCTGGGCGGCATTAATAATAAAGACCAGACCGAGCAGTCCGATGATACCGAGAACGAGCAAGATAATCTTTGACTTTTTATCAAAGCCCTGCGGTGCTGGCGGTGCGGAAATTTGATTGAGATAATCGATACCGGTTGGCACGTCATAGTCATTGTGTGGCTGCATACACCCATTAAAGCATAAACAACAACAGAGGTAAAGAGTGATATAATAAAAACCATGCAAGATGCCAAGGAAGAAGTACGGGCGCGGTTGAATATTGAGGATGTGATCGGTGAATATGTTCAGCTGAGGCGGGCGGGTCGTAACCTGAAAGGACTGAGTCCATTTACCGATGAGCGGACGCCGAGTTTTATGGTCAGTCCGGAAAAGCAGATTTGGCATGATTTTTCGTCAGGCAAGGGCGGTGATATTTTTACGTTCGTGATGCTGGTGGAGGGGATGGATTTTCGCCAGGCGCTGGAGCATTTGGCGCGCAAGGCGGGCGTGGATTTGAGCTTGTTTTCTCATGGTGATGGGCGCACGGCCAAACGGCGAGCCCGGGCCAGGGAAGCGCTGAAATTGGCGGCGAATTTTTATCAGCAAAATTTGGTGAAAAATTCGGCGGCGCTAGAGTACGCGGTGAAAAAACGGCGGCTGAATCGGCAGACGATCGGTGATTTTATCATCGGCTATGCGCCAGATCAGGGCGATGCGCTGACGAAAGCGCTGGAAAAGCGGGGATTTTCGCGTCGGGAATTGGCTGACGCAGGACTGGTGAATCGGTTTGGCGGCGACTTGTTTCGGGGGCGGATGATGGTAGCCTTGAGCGACGGCAGCGGCGAGGTGGTTGGCTTTACGGGGCGAATTGTTCGTGACGATCCGCGTGCGCCAAAGTATCTGAATACGCCACAGACATTGCTATTTGATAAATCGCGCCATATTTTTGGGCTGTATCAGGCGAAAGAGGCGATTCGTAAGAGTGATGCGGCGGTGATTGTCGAGGGGAATTTGGACGTGGTTAGCAGCCATCAAGCTGGCGTCAAAAACGTGGTGGCGACGGCGGGAACGGCGATGACCCTGCAGCACTTGAAGGCGCTGAGTCGGCTGGCAGGGCGGATTCGCCTGGCGTTTGATGGCGACCGGGCAGGTGTGAGCGCAACGGAGCGGGCGATCAATTTGGCGCAGGAAATTGGCGTGGAACTAGAGGTGGTGAGTCTGCCGGATGACGTAAAAGATCCGGATGAATTGATCCAAAAAGACGCAGCGTTATGGCAGGCGGCAGTTGAGCAGGCGCAGCCAGCCGTGGATTGGGTGATTGCTCGGCACGCCGAGATGGAAGATCTGGCGACGGCCGAGGGCAAGCGGCGATTTTCAACAACCGCATTGAGAATTGTGCGCGGCTTGAAAGACCCGGTGGAACAAGAGCATTATTTGGCGGTGATTTCTAAAGAAACTGGCGCCAGCCTCGCGGCCTTGCGGGCAAAGCTTGGCGCTGAGAGACTGGCGCCGCCTGCTCAGCTCAAAAAACCAAAGATTGAAAAGGCGACTCCAAGTAAACCTCGTGATGAATTAGCGGACATCATCGTCGGTCTAGCGCTCAGTCAGCCGTCGACCCGGCGCTGGGTTGGGGCGCTCGAGGCGGCAAGCTTGGATGAGCCAGCTCGAGCAGTGGTGACGGCGCTGCAAGCCGAGCCGCTACTTGACGTAGAAAAATTGCCACGCCCCTTGCAAAAAATTGAGCAGTATGTGAAAATAGTACAGTTAAAAAGTGAACGCCGCTACATGGACTGGGAACCAGAAGCTCTGGACAGTGAAATGGCGCGTTTGGTAAAGCAATTGATACGTAAACACCGTGACACAAAAAAACAACAATTATTAGAAGATTTGCGTGAGGCTGAGGAGCTCAGCGATGAGGCGCGGGCGCGCACCTTGCGGCAGCAGCTGAACGCACTGATTAAGGAGAATGCGTGAACAACGACCAGCAATACACCCCGACCAATGACGATCCACTTGAGCCAGATCTGACGGCGGTACATGATGACGAGGAGATGGAAGATCTCGAGGCATTAAGCACCGGCCAGTATCTGGATGATATTTCGGACGATTCGGTGCGGTTGTATTTGCGTGAGATTGGTAAAATCCCGCTATTAAGCTCGGATGAGGAAATGGAACTGGCGCGGCGGATCATCGAGGGCGACAAAAAGGCCAAGGACAAGATGGCCGAGGCAAACATGCGTTTGGTGGTGTCAATTGCCAAGCGGTATTCGGGCCGTGGGTTGGATTTTCTGGACTTGATCCAGGAGGGAAATACTGGCCTGCTTCGCGCGGTGGAGAAGTTTGATCCGGACAAGGGCTTTAAGTTTTCGACCTACGCGACGTGGTGGATTCGCCAGGCGATTACCCGGGCGATCGCTGATCAGGCGCGGACGATTCGCATCCCCGTGCACATGATCGAGACGATTAACAAGCTAGTGCGGACGCAGCGACGGCTTACTCAGGAGCTGAACCGCGAGCCGACGATGGAAGAATTGTCCAAGGAAATGGACATGGAGCCGGAAAAAATTGAATACATCAATAAAATTCGGCAAGAGACGTCGAGTTTGGATGCTGGCATTGGGCGTGATGGTGACGAGGAAGATTCGGTGTTGGGCGATTTTATCGAGGATGAAGATACGATTTCGCCAGAAGAATCAGCGACCAATCAGCTGCTGAAAGAAAAAGTTGCCGAGGTGTTGTCGAGTCTGTCTGATCGCGAGCAAAAAATTGTGCGCATGCGATTTGGGCTGGACAACGGCGGTAAAAGTCATACGCTCGAGGAAGTTGGCCAGCAATTTGCTGTGACGCGCGAACGTATCCGCCAGATTGAGGCGAAGGCTTTGGCGAAGCTAAGGAAGCACAAAGACGCTAAGAAGTTGTATGAGTATTTGAGCTAGGTGCTACTTATCACCGACTTCCAGTGGGGGCTTCACCCCATTCGCCACATCACGCTGTAGGGCCATTGAGTTCCGCATTGCTCTAACGGCGCGTGAATCTACCCCCTCAGGCGGCTCCTCCATAAGAGCTTTATACTTGTCGAACTCTGCTATGCGAGCCAGCTCCTCATCAGTCAACCGTGCTGCTTGCGTTCCCTTCTCACCGAGTTCGCGTGTGGTGGTATCGCCCGCCTTGTCTACTTCCGCCCGACTTGACTCGTCTTCTGGCTGCTCTACGGGTGATGTTTGTTGTGGTAGTTTGTCAGTGTTATCGTGTTCCATGGTTGTAAATATAGCATATAATTTACTTTTTTGCAACCATATGCAGTAAGATGGTTTATGGATGATGATAATTTAGCACTGCTCAGGCGCCTTGCAAAAATGTTCGTGGTGAGTGACGGCTTCCAACTGAGCGTACAGTTCATCCAGTCCGCGGTCATTTGTCACGAAATAGTCGGCGATGGCGATTGGCCCGCCTTTTTCCAGATTTTCAATTTCCGACCAATCACGTTGGTCAACTTCGCGCGGTTGCATCGGCCTTTCGGGGCGTTTGGCCATACGCTGATAGCGCAGGTGTTTTGGTGTGACAACGGCGATGACGGACATTTGGCCAGGGAATTCGTGCTTGAGAATTTTGTATTCGCTCCAGGTATACAAACCGTCTAGGACGATGAGTTTTTGGCCAGCATCAATTAAATCATGCGCGGATTTGATGACGCGCTTGACGACAAAATCTTTGCCTTCGCGTCGGCGAATTTCCTCGCGGAATTTTTGCTGATTATCCCAGGTTGGCTCAATGCCAGCCTCGTCCATGGCTTTGTAGATGATGCCGCCAAAGTAGATTTTCGGAATGCCTTTTTTGGTGAAATATTCGACTGCCGAGCTTTTGCCGCTACCGGCCAGACCGACAAGGGCGATAATGTTTGCATGTGGTTGTGTCATGTTGTTAGTATAGCAAATTTGCTATACTGAGTATATGAAGCGTTTGGCGGTCATCGACGGAAAATCAGTGTTTTACCGAGGGTATTATGCCATGCCGGGGCTGA
>CAMURE010000018.1 GCA_947097375.1 uncultured Candidatus Saccharibacteria bacterium | reverse complement strand
AGTACAATTCCAGGACGCAGAAGCAGCTGAGACCGTTGCGGTACGCCGCGGCTAAGTAAGCTCGCTTGATAGTTTTCCCGGAAAAAGTATGCAAGCTCGGCGGCTCGTTCTCCTAGGGTGAGGGCGGGCCGACCGGCTGTGTTTCCCCGTGTCTTTATGACGCGCCACCAAAAGCATTAAACCGTAACAAATTAAACACACACAGAAATTATTTATGCACACACGCTCAACCGCCACATTTACTCCGCGTCGTCCTGGGCCGCAGCTTCGCCGTAACCAGAACGCCACCCGTTTTCGATCACAGACCAAGCTCGGGCCAGTGGCGCATACGGTGTTGGTGGCGCTGATGATTATGGTGTTGGGGCTGGTGTACTTGACGCAGGCGACCAAGACGACGGCCTATGGCTACGAGGCGGAGGGGCTGGATTCGCAGTTGAATGAGCTGGCGACGAAAAAGTCAGAGTTAGAGGTGCAGAATGCGCGGCTGACGGCGCTTGAAAAGGTCAAGCATAGCAACGTCGCCTCGGCGATGAAAACACCGGCGCAGACGAACTACGCTCGCTAGCCTGGGGGTAAAAGTGGTACAATAGGACAAGCGGTATGAAACGTCACTTAACGCAATCTCGAACCGGCGTACTCGCTATCATTCTGTTGGGGATGATGGCGATTTTTGTGATGCGACTGTTTTATCTACAAATCATTAAACACAGCGAATACGTGTTGCTGGCTCAGGCCAGTCAGCAGCGGCACTTTGTCATTCCGGCCGAGCGGGGCAAGCTATATATGATGGATGGTGGTACGGCCGTCCCCGTGGTGCTTAACCAAACGGTCTATACGGTGATCGCTGATCCGCAGACGGTCAAGCAGGAGCAGCGCCAGCAGATTATCGTGGCGCTACAGGAAATTGCCGGTGGCGAGGTAGTGAGTGACGCGGCCAAGCGGCTGGAGCGCACCACCTCTCGCTACGAAGTGCTGGCGCGCAACATCACGCGCACCCAGGCCGAGAAGCTAAAGGCCAAGGATTTTGTCGGTATCTTGTATCAAAAGGGGTCGATTCGCAACTATCCGGAGGGGCAGTTGGCAGCGCAGGTGCTGGGCTTTGTGAATGCCGAGGGCAAGGGGCAGTACGGGGTTGAAGGAGCGCTGAATGATAAGCTAAAGGGCCGCGATGGCCTCCTCAAAACAGTGGCGGACGTGCGTAATGTGCCGCTGACGCTGAGTAAAGATAACGTGCGCGTTGAGGCGAAGTCGGGCGAGAATGTAGCGCTGTCGATTGATCGAAATGTGCAGAGTTATACCGAGGAGGCGCTCAAGCGAGGTATCGAAAAGGCCGGTGCGACCGAGGGCAGTGTGATGGTGATGAATCCGAACAATGGTCAGGTGCTGGCGATGGCTAACTATCCGACGTATAATCCCGTTGAGTATGCCAAGCAGAAAGACGCAGCGGTATTTAGTAATGCGACGACAATGCTGCCGTTTGAGCCGGGCTCAATTATCAAGACGTTCAGCATGGCGACAGGGATCGATAAGGGTGTGGTGACGCCGCAGACGACGTACTCGAATACTGATTGTACTGAAGTGGGGGATCGGAAAATGTGTAACGCATTGAGGGGGCTCAGTGGCACGACGAGTATGCAGAGTGCGTTTAACAATTCGCTCAATGTCGGTATGATCACGATTGCGCGGCGGCTAGGCGACGGGTCGACGATCACCCCGGGTGCGCGACAGACGCTGTATGAGTATTATCATGAGAAGTTTGGGTTCGGCGAGGCAACAGGAATTGAACTAGCGGAGGCGCCGGGGCTGCTTTACGTGCCGAATCGGCCGGGGGCGGAGGTGAATTACGCCAATATTACGTTTGGGCAGGGTATGAATGCGACGATGGTACAGGCAGCCAGTGCGTTTTGTTCGGTGGTGAATGGTGGGCAGTATTTTCGGCCGACAGTGGTGGCTGGAACGGTGGACGTGAATGGCGGCCTGAGGCCCTCGGCCGCCTCGCTACTGCGCAGGACTATTTCCGAGCAGTCATCAGCCACGATGCGCGGCATGCTGTCGACGGCGCGGGCGGTCCTCAGTCAGCGCATGCCCGATAAAGACAAGCCTGGCTATGATGTTGGCGGCAAGACTGGCACCTCAGAGACGCTCATTAATGGCAGCTATACTATGGATGAGACAGTGGCAACGTATATTGGCTATGGTGGCGCAAATCGCCCCGAGTATGTCATAATAGTACGTGTCGCGGCGCCTGGCAAGCGCAAGAACTTACAGGGTAACATTCACGCTGCACCAATTTTTACTGATATCTCCAACTGGATGATTGATTATATGAAATTAGCACCGAAGGGATAGTCATGGCAACTGCTTTACAAACAATGACCAACGAATTAACACACGTATTTTTGCTCAGTGTTGGGGCGTTTCTATTGGCAATGTTCCTGACGCCGATTTATACATTTTTTGCCTATCGATATCGGTTTTGGAAGCGGCAGCGCCTGGAGAGTACGGATGGTCAAGAACTGAAGGTTTTTGCTAAATTCCAAGCGGCAAAATTGCGGCGAAATATTCCAACGATGGCTGGAGTTATCGGTGTTATTTCGATTTTTGTGGTGACGTTCTTTTGCAATTTAGATCGAGCGCAGACATGGCTGCCGCTAGCAGCGCTAGTCGGGGGTGCCGCAGTTGGGTTAGTTGACGATATTATCAATTTACGCGGACTAGGTGGTGGCGCGGCGGGTCTACGTAGTCCGGTAAAATTTGCGTTAATTGTCCTCATTGGTGTCGTCCTTGGTTGGTTTTTCTATGTCAAGCTGGGTGTGGCAAGTTTTCACGTGCCGTTCATGGGGGATGTGTTTATTGGCTGGCTGATCATCCCGCTGTTTGCCTTTGCGGTGGTGGCGACTGGTAATGCGGTTAATATCTCTGACGGCATGGACGGTTTGGCTGGCGGGCTACTGGGGATTAGCTTTGGGGCATTTGGAATGATTGCCTTGCTACAGCAGCAGGTACTACTGGCGGGGTTTTGCTTTACAGTGGTTGGTGTACTACTCAGTTATCTCTGGTTTAATATTTATCCAGCACGGTTTTTCATGGGCGATGTTGGTAGCTTTGCCTATGGAGTTAGCTTGGGGGTGGTGGCAATGTTGACTAATTCATTGCTATTATTGCCGGTGATTGGGCTGTTGTTTGTGGTTGAGGCAGGCTCGAGCTTGATCCAGATTGTGAGCAAAAAACTCTTTAAGCGCAAAATTTTCTTGTCAGCGCCAATCCATCACCACTTAGAGGCCAGCGGCTGGCCAGAAACTAAAGTGACGATGCGATTTTGGGTGATTGGCTGTGTGATGGCGTTTATTGGCGTGATGCTGGCTTTGGCGGGGGGTCATATTGCGTAACCGTACTGCCACCTCAACCGTCAAGGCAGTGCGTCGACACCGGCCGACGTATCAGATCGTGCTATATATGGGGTTGTTATTGATGTTGGGGCTGGTGGTGATGTATGCGTTGGGGCCGCAACGGGCGAATGTGTTGAATCATACACACGGTGCGAATTATAGTGACACCTTCTTTTTCAATAAACAGTTAGCTAGCGTCATCACTGCTGTGGTGGCGTTTGGCGTGGCGGCAATGATCCCATATCGGTGGTTAACTGAGGTATGGGCCAAGCGACTGTTTATCGCAGGCTTGGCAACTTGCTTTTTGTTGGTGGTTTGTGGGGCGCTGCTTCATTTGTCATTTGCATCGGACACTAATGGTGCGTATCGTTGGTTTTATTTCGGTGGGCTGGGTAGTTTTCAGCCGTCGGAGCTATTGAAGTTTGGCTTGCTGTTATTTGTCGCTGGGTTTTTAGCCAAACGGGTGCGCCAAGGCAAACTCAATGACATCAATGAGACACTGATCCCACTTGGTATTATTATGGCGGTATCAATGTTTGTGGTGGTGGTGCTGCAAAAAGATTTGGGGACGGGCGTGTCGCTCATGGCGCTGGTGCTGTCAGTGCTGGTAGTATCAGGGATGGACGCTCGGCTGCTTCGCCGCATTGTGCTCATTATTGCAGCCGCAGCGTTGGTCTTGACGTTTTCATCGCCACACCGTATTGAACGGGTGACGACCTTTATTCAAGGCGATACACATCAATCAACCGGCCAGGATGAAAATAATTATCATATTCAGCAGGCGCGCATCGCTATTGGCTCGGGTGGACTATTGGGTCTCGGCATTGGTAAAAGCGTGCAGGCGACGGGCTACCTACCAGAGGCGATTAACGACTCGATTTTTGCAGTGATGGGCGAGACATTTGGTTTCGTTGGCCTGTTAGTTATTTTGGCGTTGTTTTCGGCGCTGCTGCTGAGCTTGCTCAAGGTGACGTCGCGGCTGGCTGATATGCACTTGCGGCTGGTGGTGGCGGGCGTATTTGGCTGGGTGGCGTCGCATGTGCTGATGAATATCGGCTCGATGACGGGGATTATTCCGATGACTGGTATCTCGCTGCCGCTGCTCAGCTATGGCGGCACAAGTATGTTATTTATCGCAGCCGCGCTGGGTCTGGCATTTCAACTATCAGCCTACACGGCGCATAAACCATTAATGGAAGGAGAGGGAAGTGGCAAAGATCTTGGCGGTCGGCGGCGGCTCGGGCGGACACGTTACGCCAGTCGTAGCAGTGTGTAAGGAGTTGCGATCATCGGGTGATCACGAATTGCGGTTCTGGTGTGATCGGAAGTTTGGTGTTAGCGCCCGCGGTATTTTTGGTAAATTTGATGAGACGATCCCGGTTGAGTTGATTATCGCTGGCAAGATCCGTCGCTACCACGGTAAAAGTATGGCATTTCATCTTCGACCGTCAATTTTGCTACCGAATTTGCGCGATATCTTTTTGGTTGGTATTGGGTTTATTCAGAGCTTTTGTAAGTTGCTCAGATGGCGGCCGGATGTAATTTTTATCAAGGGCGGCTACGTGTGTCTGCCGGCTGGCTATGCAGCGCGGCTGCTGAAAATTCCGCTGGTGCTGCATGATTCGGATGCGCACCCAGGACTGACTAATCGACTGTTGGCGCCATTTGCTGCCAAGATCGGCACCGGGGCGCCGCTGGAGCACTATAATTATCCTGACGTCAAGGCGGAGTATGTCGGCATTCCGGTGGCTGAGGAATTTCGACCATACAGCGCGGCCGAGCGGCGGCAGCTAAAGGCAAAGCTTGGCTTTGATCCGGCGCGGCCACTGGTGGTGGTAACCGGTGGTGGACTGGGGGCTGCGCGCCTCAACGAGGCGGTGGTAGCCACGCGCGAGCAGCTGCTGGCTGAGGCGTCGGTGTTCTTGATCTCTGGTAAGCATCAGTTTGACGAGCTGAAAGAGCGGACTGACGAGCGAGCGGGCTGGCGCTTAGAGGCGTTCGTCCATCACGGTATGGCCGAAATGCTAGCGGCGGCAGATGTAGTGGTGGCGCGGGCTGGTGCGACGACACTGCTGGAGCTGGCGGCGTTGCATAAACCAGCGGTGATCGTGCCGAATGGTATGTTGACGGCCGGCCATCAGCTCAAGAATGCCAAGGTGTATCAGGACGCGCTAGCGGCAGTGATCATTGAGGAATCGACGCTAGAACAGACACCAGAGGTGCTGAGCAAGAAGGTCATTGGCCTCGTCAAGTCGCCGCGGATCTTGGCCGGCCTCGGGCGAAATATCGGTACGTTTGCAAAGCCTAATGCTGCCAAGGACATGGCAGCGATGCTCCTTACCGTCATCCGTCGACAGGGGAGGCGTCGGTGAAATTACCCTTTTCTCGGGCAAAATCTACGCCGACCACACGTCGCGAAATTGCGGCTCGTCGTCAAGCGGCGCTAATTAACGAGGATAGCTCATTTGAAACAGCCTATCGCCGTAATCGCAACCTGAATACCCGCCACACCGCCTCGCCAGTCGAGACCTCAGAGCGCACGGTTCGGCATGCGAAATCTCGGCGTCGCCGGATGCGGTGGATTATCCTCCTCAGCAGTGCGCTGGTGCTTGTCGTCATTGGTCTACTCGCATGGCAATGTACCGTCACGGTTTCGGTGCAAACGCCAGACGCAGCGAGTGCCAAAGAGGCCGATCGTTACCGTGGCCTCATCGATGAATACCTTAGCGTACGTCCGGCCGAGCGGTTCCTGTTTGTGCTGAATCATCAGTCGCTGGCTAGTTTTTTCCTCGAGAAGGCCCCGGAGGTCAAGACGGTTCGCCTTGAGGCCGACCAGCTCGCTAGGCCGCGCCTCAAACTTACCTTTCGCCAGCCAGTCGTCCAGTGGACTTCTGGTGATAAAAGCTATTTTGTTGACGACGCAGGCGTGACGTTCTCGACCACCTACGCGAGCTCGCCGTCAGTCATCGTCAAAGACCAGAGCGGCGTACCGACCGCCGCCGGCCAGGAGGTCATCAATCGCCATTTCCTTAGCTTTCTCGGTCAAGCTGTCGCCGGCTTTCGTGAGCACCAGCTAGAGGTTACGGAAATTATCCTGCCGCAAAACACCGTCCGCCAGGCACTTCTGTCAATCAAGGGCCGTCCATACAGTATTAAAGTGACCACCGACAGGGAGGCAGCGGCGCAGGTAGCACAAGCGGTCAAGGCTATGGCGTTCTTCCAGAGTAGTGGCGCGGCTCCTGCATATATCGATGTGCGCGTCAATCAGCGAGTGTTTTATAAGTAGCGGATAGGGGTGATCTATGTCTCACCGGGTTATACGGGGCCGCACCACTAACAGGGTAGAGACAGAGCCCATTACTCCGCTAGTTCGCTTTTTGTTCGTTTATCAGAGGATTAAGAAAAACATAGTTATAATATCAAAATAGCAAAAAATCAAATAAGGTGCTTGTGGAAAAAATAGAGCAGGGGAATAAAATAGGAAAAAGTCAAATGTTTGTAGGCTTAACCAGCGGGATGCTGTGTTTGTCGTGCATGGTCTCGTATAAGCGCATATGCCCATGCTGGGTGGTGCCTTGTGATGTGGAAAAGTCTACGAGTTACGCCTAGATTGTAACAACGTTTAGTTTGGTAAGGCCTAGCTTGATATTTATTTGAGAGACGGAGACGACGCTGGCGCTGGAGGCATCCCAAACTCCCCCGGCTGAAAGTCGAAAGTGGTTAGTGTGGCCCGTTCTGTTTATGGTAGCTTGAACGTGTCCTGGTATTAGCACTCACCGTAGTGCGGTGAAAACCCGGAGGAGATCCCCCGCCGCAAGAGGTGTTAGGCGAAAAAAGTTATAAAGGGTATATTAAGTGTGGATATTTGAAGTCTAGCGTATCGAAATAACTATAATACGTAAAAGCTACCTTGTGCGACATTAAATTATCTACGAAAAGACGTATGCTCTATCGTCTCTTCGCGATAATATTTTTTGTTTTGTATATAATGTCTGGTCTAGTTTTGACTGCCCTTTACTGGACGCCCCGTGCTGTTACCGTGATTGACGGATAAATCTACCAAATGCGGTTTTGCGGAATTTACTGAAAACTTAGATTTGTTTTATTACCTCGGCGTTTTATGTTTTATGGTGATTGAGCGCTTCTGTCTCTGTTCTCGTTTATTGCCAGTAATTAATTGTGTTGCTAATAATTATTATAATAAAGTCTGTGCATGCTTATACATGAATCTTGGGGGCTGAAAGCTCAATATAACAAGTTCGCTTTTTGTTCTATCATTTTCAAGCATTGATTTTTTAATGACAAGGATAGAGTTTTTTCATTTGATAGTTTCGCTATTCCACTAGCCTGCCTTAAATTGCAGCAGGAGTAGGAGTATACTTGTGCTGCTCATAATTGAGCTAACAAAGAGCAACTGTGCTTTTGGTGGTCAAGGCGATTTATGAGTGGCCATCGTCAAGCTCTATGACAATGGGCGGCTCTACGTCATTTGCTAGCTAGGGGCGGGATCACTGGAAACCAAGTTACGTTTAATGTATTTCATGATATATTTATAGGTGAGTTCCCGATGGATTACTAATAGGACTTGTGTCTGTAAGCAGATTCTAGATTGCTAACGCCCCGCAAGTCGTCGTCCATCAGGGGTGTACCAAGTAATAACGGGACAAATGAGTTCCCTGCTATGTTGAATTGACAGGAGATATCAGTGGTCAGAAAAAATTTTAAACAAACAGATCAGGAAAATAAGAGTAAGCCCGCTGTTAAAAAGCGAAAGCGTGGCTGGCTTATCTTTGGCGGAGTTGTCGTTACCCTTGCCGTTATAGGACATATCAGCAATGCAATGGAACAATCTCGCCTCGAGAAGGACAATGTTCCTATCATTATTTCCAATGTGGATGAAAACATTAAACTTGATTATCATACGAATAAGCGTGAGATATCCGCTAAAATATCGGGCATTAGTTCGTTTGCTGAAGTAAAAATATCGGAAAATAAGATTGAGGTTCATGATCGTAAAGACTCAGCTGGTAGTGTCAAGTATGAAATTAAAGACATCAAAGAGGGTGATAGCGATATTTCTATCTCTGTTGTTGACGGTAAGCGTCGCGGCGATAAGACCATTAAGATTCATCGTCAGACAAAAGCTGATTATGATAAGCAAGAGCTAGAAAAAGCTCTCAAGCGCACCGAGGAATCAGTCAAAAAAGCCGAAGAACAATCGAGTGATGAAAATATATCTCGCGCCAAGTCAGATATTGGTAAATTACCAGACGGCAAACGTACGCCATTCTCTGAACGTATTGCCAAATTAGAAAAAGCCAAGCAGGAAGAAAAAGAGCGTGCCGAGAAAGCCAAGAGAGACGCTGAGGAGAAGAAAAAGCAAGAAGAGGCAGCGGCTGCCGCAGCTAAAGCTCGGCAGCGACAGCAGCAAGCGCGACCGCAGCCTGCACCTCGTCAAGCTATCCCTACTCCTGCCGCTCCGCAGCCAGCTCCGGCAGAAATTCATTTTCGTAATTGCAAAGAGGCACGCGCCGCTGGTTATAGCCACATGCGCCGGGGTGAGCCTGGATATGCACCGCACCTTGATAGAGACGGCGACGGCATAGCTTGCGATAAGCATAAATAACTAAGCCAGCTTTTAATCTGGCTTAGTTATTTGTATAGTTTTTATATTTTAACTTTAACTTTGACCAACAGAATAAACCTTGAATGTTGAGGTTTTTAGACTATCTACTTTACCAGCCTCTACATATTTAAATGCTTCGTATGATCCAGACCCATTGCTTTTGAGGTCGTTAGCGTAAATCGTATCTTCTGCAAGTCGTGTGCCGCTAGCATCTACAGCCTCTATTTTAACAGTATATGATTTTGTCTCGGCATTCTTATTTGTAACCTTAACGCTTAACAGGGTTTTATTGATACCATATGCATCAGTAGTCGCTGAAAATTGGCCAACCTCAACACTAACATCGTTTTTGAGCAGCTCATCAGTCTTTTTGCCGCTCGATGTATCCACTGAATCCTGGATGGCTTTACCAGCATCGTTTATTGCTTTACCGTACATCGCTTGACTGGCTAGCACGATGCCAACGCAGACTAAGCCTATGATTAAAACGGCAATTGACATTCCGTGGCCTGCGCCGTCGTGCTTCTTAGCGCGAACAATGCCAACTATGCCAAAAAATATAGCGAGCACGCCAAGTATTGCGGCGAAGTTGTTAATAATCGGGATTGCCGATAACACTAGCCCGATAATACCCATAACTAATCCTGTTATGACTAGCCCAGATTTCTTTTGTTCGTTTTTGCCCATAATCCCCCTCAGGATTTTATTAATAATATAGATTGCCTGCTGAGCTGTCATAAAAAAGGACGGCCGTTTGCTGACTGTCTAGATCTGACAAGGGAACGCATGCGTCCACTTTATCGCACAATGGTTGCTCATTTGCAAAGTGAACCAGACCATGCGGTACCCAGTCAGATCTAGACGAATTCAGTATATCAATAAAAGATAAAAATTTGAATAGTTACAGTTTTTATACTGTCTTTGACAGTTGTTTTACCGTGTAGAAGTTTTCTATTTTTGTCGAGGGGGCTTAATTATTGTTATTGTATATCATGCGACACTCTTCTTCCGTCGTCGTCGGCGTTTTTTCGGTGTGGCACTGTCGGTGGCTGCTGATTCAAATGCGCTGTTGCCGCGGATTTGCAAGATGACTTCGCCGCTGTCTGTGATGGGTGCGACGGGTTCAGGTTGTGGTGCGGGGTGTTGGGTGTTAGTGACCGTGGTTCCCTGTGCCGGTTGACTAGTGGCCGCCTGAGCGGGCTGCGCTAGTGCAGCTGCGGCGACGGCTTGCGGGCGTGGCTGGCTGGGCTGCTTTTGCGGGCGCGGTGGCATGATGACGGTGGCAATTTCTCGCTCGACGTCCTCCCGGCTCCGCGAGTACATGCGCCGTGAATGTTCGATGATGTGCGGTGTGTTGTCGGCTTGGCTTGGTGGGAGTTCGAGGGTGCGCGCGGAGAAGGCTGGGGTCTTCTCTCCCCCGATGACCATGTTGATGACGAAGTTACGATTATGCATCTGCAAGAGGTCGACGGCTTCGAAATTCGGCTCAAATTGCTTGGCGAGAA